>JBDLVO010000171.1:0-4329 GCA_039804805.1 Pseudomonadota bacterium | reverse complement strand
TTCTCGACCACGAACAGCAGCGGCAGCTTGTGCAAAGCGGCGAAATTGACCGTCTCGTAGAAACAGCCTTCCTCGGTGGCGCCGTCGCCGAGGAACACCGCCACCACCCGCCCCTGTCCGGCCCGCTTGGCGGCCAGGGCATAACCGGCGGCGACCGGAACCTGGGTGGCGACCACCGCCGACGACCCCATCACCCCGACCCCGGTGGCGATGACATGCATCGAGCCGCCCTTGCCCCGGCAACAACCGGTGACCTTGCCGAACATCTCGGCCATCATCGCGGCCATGTCGCCGCCCTTGGCGAGATACATCGCATGGCTGCGATAGGAGCCGCCGACCCAGTCGCCGGGCTCCAGCGCGTCGCACACCCCGACCGCGACCTGTTCCTGGCCGATGGCGAGGTGGACCGGACTCTTGATCCGGTCGGAGGGATAGATCTCGGCGGTGACTTCCTCGAAGCGGCGGATGCGGCGCAGGCCGGCATAGAGGCGGGCAATCAGGATCGGGTCCAAGCTGTTCCCCCGGCGGATGGCAGGAATGGGAACGAAAACACGGCGATGACAAAGGAAGGTTTAATGCGCCGCCGATCAGGCTCAAGACGGCGGCGACGCCTCGCGCAGGAAGCTGACGTAGCGCATGTCCTCGGTCAGGATATGCTGGACCAGCCAGTCCTGCAGGTGGGCGTGCAGCCGGCCGATCGATTCCGGGCCGGGATCGATCATGCAGCCGGCCAGCATCGCGCCGAGACGGTGGCTGAAGCCGGCATGGCTGGCACCATGGGCGACGGCGTCGGGATAGCCGGCATGCAGCAGCATTTCCTCCTCGCGGCGGAAATGGTGCTCGGCGAAGGCGACCAGATCGTCGATCACCGCGCCGATCCCGGCCAGATCGGCACGGGCCTCCAACATGTCGTCGAGGCGGTTGATCATCCCGACCAGATCACGGTGGTCCTGATCGACCGCCGCGATGCCGGTCTCCATGGTCGGATCCCAGTCTACTTTCATAATTTTCGTCGCTATCTCAGGTGGTTGACCATGGTCGCAGAGGGCGGGGATGGTGTCAACACGCACCCCGCGCCCACCGCCCAAGCGAAAACTCAGACCACCCGGCCGGCGCGAATGGTCTCGGCGAACCAGTGGTAGCTGTCCTTGGGGATCCGTTGCAGGGTGTCGTAATCGACCCGGACGATACCGAAGCGCTTCGACAGCCCTTCCGCCCACTCGAAATTATCGAGCAGCGACCACACCAGATAGCCCTTGACGTTGCAGCCCTCGGCCAGGGCGCGGCCGACCGCGGCGACGTGGTCGCGCAGGAAGGCGACCCGCTCGGCATCATGGACCGCGCCATCGGGGGTGACGACGTCGTCATAGGCGGCACCGTTCTCGGCGATGAACACCGCCGGATTGCCGTAGAGATGCTTGAACTCCAGCAACAGGTCGTAGAGCCCGTCCGGCTGCACCGGCCAGCCCATCCCGGTCCAGCGCTGGCAATGCGCATCGCCCCAGCCGGCGTCGAACAGCCGGCCCGGCTCGTGCTTCATCGTCATCCGCGAGTAATAGTTGATGCCGAGCAGGTCGATCGGGAAACGGATCCGCTCAAGGTCGCCCGGCTGGACGATCCCCTCGAACCACGGCGCCAGCACGTCGGGCACCGCGCCGCGCATCACCCCGTCGAGCGGCACCCGGTTCCACACCGCGTCCCAGCGGATCGCGGCGGCACGGTCCTCGGGCTTGTCGCTCTCGCCGCGCGCCGGCTGGAGATTGCAGACGGTGCCGAGGCGCAGCCCGGACCGCTCGGCCTGCATCGCGCGGAAGGCATCGCCCTGGGCCAGATTCTGGTGATGCAGCACGGTCAGCACGCCCATCTCGCCCAGGCGCAGGCCGGGGGCGTGGTCGTCGGTGCCGTGGCCGTTGATGGCGACGACATTGGGCTCATTGAGGGTGAACCAGTCGCCGACCCGGTCGCCGAGCCGGCGGACCGCGACCCGGGCATACTCGGCGAAGGCGTCGGCGATGGCGCGGTTGCGCCAGCCGCCCTCATCCTCCAGCGGCTGGGGCAGGTCCCAGTGGTAGAGACAAGCCATCGGCCGGATCCCGGCGGCGAGGATGGCATCGACCAGCCGGTCGTAGAAATCGAGCCCGGCCGGATTGACCGCGCCGCGCCCGGCCGGAATGATCCGGGGCCAGGCCAGCGAGAAGCGGTAGGCGGAAAAGCCCGCCTGCTTCATCAGGGCGATGTCCTCGGGATAGCGGTGGTAATGGTCGCAGGCGACCCGAGCCGAACTGCCGTCCTTGATCCGGCCCCGGGCGGTGAAGCTGTCCCAGATGCTGGGGCCACGGCCATCGGCCTCGGTCGCCCCCTCGATCTGATAGGCGGCGCTGGAGGCGCCCCAGAAAAAATCCTCGGGAAAGGTGCGGGCGGGGGCGGCGGAAACGGACGGGGCGACGGTCATGGCGGCAACTCCGGCTAGGAACTGACGGCGGTTCGGACGGAACAGGGAACGGCGGGCGCGCATCGCGGTGGTCTTCAGCAGGTGGGACGGGGATGGAAACCGGATCCGGCCGGCGGATCGGCCGGCTCGATCGACAGGCGCGACACCCGCGCCGCCGGCGGTCCGACATGACAGTCGGCCACCATCGCCTCGACCGTGGCGGCCGGGCCGGACAGCACGGCCTCGACCGTACCGTCGGAGCGGTTGCGCACCCAGCCGCGCAGGGCCCGGTCGCCCGCCTGCTGGACCAGCCAGCCGCGAAACCACACGCCCTGCACCCGGCCCTCGATCACCACGCGGAGATGCTTGATTTCGGTCATGGCGGCGCTCCCGGTGACAGGAAATTAAACCACGCCGCCGCGCCGCTGGCTACAGCCGCCCGAGCAGCGCCCACCACAGGAAATCGAGCGGCAACAACACCAGCAGGGTGATCAGGGCCAGGATCAGGCACAGGGTGCGGGCCGGCGCCACCCGCTCGCCGCCAAGCTGGAGCGCCACCACCAGCGGCGCCGATTGATAGGGCAGGATCGGGTTGGAAAAGCCCAGCACCTGGCTCATCAGCACCGTCTCGACCGGCAGGCCGGAGGCCTCGGCCAGCCGCCCGGTCAGCGGGGTCAGCACCGCCGGCGCCCCCGGCAGGGTGGTGACCAGACTGACCAGGGTGGCGAGCAGGGCGAGACCGGCGAAATTGCCGACCGGATGGCCGGGCGCCAGCGGCAGCAGCGGGATCACCGCCTCGGCCAGCCGGTGCCCCAGCCCGGAGGAATCGACCAGGGCTCCCAGCCCCATGATCCCGGCGACGAACAGCATCGAGCCGTAATTGACCTTGCTGTTGAGGGCATGGCGATCGACCAGTCCGATCCCCGGCAGCAGCAGCGCCACCGCCGCCGCCATGCTGACCCAGGCCGGGCTGACATGATGGAGGAAGTCGGTCGCCCACAGCACCAGGGCGGCGGCCAGCACCAGCGACAGCACCCGCTCGTTGCGACTGAACGCGGCGGGCGCCGCCTCGGCCGTCTCGGGCCGAGGGGTGTCGGGCCACATCCGCACGATCAGGGCGACCAGCACCAGGGTCTTGATCACTCCCAGCACCGGGAAATGCAGCAGCAGATATTCGCCATAGGTCGGGGTCGGATAGCCCAGCGTCTCGGCGGCACCGATCATCACCAGATTGGGGACGTTGGCGGGCAGGATGGAGAAGGTCGAGACGTGGCAGCCGAAGGCGGCGGCCAGCACCACGCCGAGATGGCCGTTGGAGCCGGGACGGAACCCGGCCCGCGCCGCCAGCCCGACCGCGATCGGCATCAGCAGCACCGCCCGCCCCATCGACGAGGGCAGCAGGAAGCCGAGCGCGGTGCCGACCAGGGCGACGCCTCCGATCAGGGCGCCGTAACTGCCGCCGAACAGCGAACACAGCCGGCGGGCGATGCGGTCGCCGAGCCCGGTCTCCTTGACCGCCACCCCCATCACCAGCCCGCCGAAGATCAGCCACAGCGCGGCGGATTCGAAGCCGACGAACACCACCCCGGGCGGGGCCGCCTTCAGCAGCATCGCGGCGGTGAAAAAGATCACCGCGGTGACCACCTCGGGAATCGCTCCGGTCGCCCACAGACCGAGGCAGGCGACGGTCAGGGCCAGGGCGGTGCTTTCCCCGCCCGGCAGCGGCCGCAGCGCCAGCACCGCCCCGCCGAGAGCCACCGCCGCCCAGGCGATCGCCGGACCGATGGCCACTCCCCTTCCTACCCTGGTTGCGGCCATCGCCGTCTCCTGTTGTGTTTCATGTTACGTGTTACACTAAACAGCTTGGCGCCCGACCGCAAGCTCGGGCAGGATCGGGC
>JBDLVO010000170.1:0-3352 GCA_039804805.1 Pseudomonadota bacterium | reverse complement strand
GGCGCCTCCGGACCTCCCCCTTTTTTTTCGAAAAAGAAGGGGGTCCGGGGCTTCGCCCCGGCGGGTCCGCGGGCAGCGCCCGCGCGAAGGCGGCGCCGTCAGGCCCCCAGCTTCTGCCGCAGCATCAGCAGGTCGCGCCACGCCTCGCGCTTGGCCTCGGGCGTGCGCAGCAGGTAGGCGGGATGGAAGGTGGCCAGTGCCGGCACCGGCCGTTGCAACCGCGCCGCGCTGAAGCTGTACCAGCGGCCACGCAGGCGGTTGATCCCCTCGCCCCGCGCCAGCAGCGCCGAGGCCGCCGCCCCCCCCAGCAGCAGCAGCGCGGGCGGATCGACCAGTTCGATATGACGGATCACGAAAGGCAGGCACACCGCCACCTCGTCCGGGGTCGGCTTGCGGTTGGCCGGCGGCCGCCACGGCAGCACGTTGGTGATGTAGACCTCGGCCCGGTCGAGCCCGATCGAGGCCAGCATGCGGTCGAGCAGCCGGCCGCTGGCACCGACGAACGGCAGGCCCTGGCGGTCCTCCTCCTGGCCCGGCGCCTCGCCCAGGCACATCAGCCGGGGCTGGTCCGGCCCGTCGGCGAACACCGTGCTGCGCGCCGCCAGCTTCAGCGGCAGGCCGTCGAACGCCTCCAGCGCATGGCGCAGCTCGGTCAGGCTGGCGCAGCCGTCGGCGATCGCGGCGGCGGTGCGGTGCAGGCCGTCGCCACCGCCGGCCGACGGCGGCGCGGGCGCCGGACGGGCCGGTCGCTGCGCCGGCGCCGTCGGCGCGGCGGCGGGGGGCGGCTCGGCGCGCGGGGCGCGGTAGCGGTTGACCGGAGCGGGGCCGATGCATTCATCGACCCCGGCATCGAGATACCAGCGCAGCAACTCCACCGGGCCGGGCGGCGCGGCGGCGCCGGACCCGGCCGGGACGGGGTCGGCCATCACCTAGCCTCGCGGCGGCTGGCGCGGGTCGTCGCGGCGATCGACCTCGACGAAATCGCCCTCGATCACCACCGGGCCGGGACCGGTCGGCGGCACCGCCGGCGGCAGGCGCCGTTCCAGCCAGCCCCACAACAGGGCGCGCACCGCCGGCACCAGCAGCGCCAGCGCGACGATGTCGGTCAGGAAGCCCGGCACCACCAGCAGGAACCCGGCGGCCGACAGGCACAGCCCCTCGAACGCCGCCGCCACCGGCATCTCGCCGCGTTCGAGCCGGCGATGGGCGTCGAGCAGCACCGACAGCCCCTGCTGGCGCAGGATCGCAAGCCCGACCAGCACCGAAACCACCGACAGCAGGATGGTCGCTCCCGCCCCGATCACCGCGGCCACCCGCACCCACACCATCACCTCGGCCACCGGCAAGGCGATCACGGCGGCAAACAGCATCCAACCCATGCTTGCTCTTTCCCCTGTCACGGCTTATGTCTTGTCGGTCAAGCCGGGGTTGCTCCACGTCCTCTCCGGCCGGCTCGGCCGGACATCGCGGTTCACCCCAAGCCTATCCCGGACTCGCTCGATGAACGACGGTTTCCATTACCTCGATATCATTTTTTTCGCGATGGTCGCGGCCTTCCTGGTGCTGCGCCTGCGTAGCGTGCTCGGCCGCCGTACCGGCACCGAACAGCCGCCGCAGCGCTGGGGCGCCGGTGAACCCGGCGGCACGGTGGTCGATTTCCCAACCGCGCGCCGCTCCGCCGCCGAGCCCGAGCCCGGCAGCCCGGTGTCGCGCGGCCTCGACCAGATCCGCGCCGCCGATCCGGCCTTCGACCTCGACGCCTTCCTGGCCGGGGCGCGCGCCGCCTTCGCCATGATCGTCCAGGCCTTCGCCGAGGGCGACAAGGCCGGGCTGCGCCGGCTGCTGGCGCCCGAGGTGTTCGCCAATTTCGCCGCGGCGATCGATGCCCGTCAGGCCCAGGGCGAAACCCTGACCACCGAGTTGGTGTCGTTCCGTGCCCTGGCCCCGATCGCCGCCGGACTTGGCGGCGAGATGGCGGTGATCACCGTCCGTTTCGTCACCGATCAGGTCAATCTGCTGCGCGACGCCCAGGGCCAGGTGATCGAGGGCACCCCCGACCGGGTGGTCGAGGTCAAGGACGATTGGACCTTCCGCCGCGACCCGCGCGCGCCGGATCCCAACTGGCTGCTGGTCGCCACCCGCACCCCGGACGAGTGAGGCTGCGCCCGGTGCGGGCCGCCCGCCTCGCCCCGCTGGCGCTGGCGCTGCTGCTCGGCGCCTGCGCCGCCGAGCCGCCGACCCAGACACCGGCCACGCCACCGGCCGCCACGCCCCGCCTCGGGCTGGAACCGGTTTCCTTCGCCGATCTGCCCGGCTGGGGCGCGGATAGCGCCGCCGAGGTGCTGCCGGCGCTGAAACGCAGTTGCGACCGCCTGCTGCGGCTGCCGACCGACCGTTCGATCGGCCAGGACGGCGTCGCCGGCACCGCCGCAGACTGGTATGCCGCCTGCGCCGCCGCCGCCCGGGTGCCGCCCGGCGACGATGCCGCCGCCCGCGCCCTGTTCGAAACCCATTTCATCCCCTGGCGGGTCAGCGAGTCCGGCAAGGCCGACGGGCTGATCACCGGTTATTTCGAGCCGGAGATCGCCGGCAGCCGCCAACGCCGGGGCCGTTTCACCCAGCCGGTGCTGGGCCGCCCCAACGATCTGGTCAGCGTCGATCTCGGCCGGTTCCGCCCCGAGCTGCGCGGCGAACAGATCGTCGGCCGGGTCGAGTTCGGCCGCCTGCTGCCCTACCCCACCCGGGCCGAGATCGAGAACGGCGCCCTCGACGGCCGCGCCCCGGTGCTGGCCTGGACCGACGACCCGATCGCCTTCGCCATCATGCAGATCCAGGGCTCGGGCCGGATCCGCTTCGACGACGGCAGCGTGCAACGCCTCGGCGTCGCCAGCAGCAACGGCCACAAATTCGTCGGCCTCGGGGCCCTGCTGCGCGAGGAAGGGGTCGAAGCGGGCTCGATGCCGGCGATCCGCGCCTGGCTGTCGTCCCATCCCGACCGCGCCGCGCCGCTGATGGCGCGCAACCCCCGCTACATATTCTACGCCGTCAATCCGGGCGAGGGCCCGCTCGGCACCGAAGGCGTCCCGCTGACCCCACTGCGCTCGGTGGCGATCGACCCGCGCTTCCTGCCGCTGGGCGCGCCGTTATGGCTCGACACCACCGACCCCGACGGCCGCCCGCTGCGCCGGCTGGTGATGGCCCAGGACACCGGCGCCGCGATCAAGGGCGCGGTGCGGGCCGACCTGTTCTGGGGAGGCGGCGAGCCGGCCTTCCAGGCCGCCGGACGGATGAAAAGCACCGGCCGCCTGACCCTGCTGCTGCCGTTGCAACGTACCCCCCGCCTCGCCCTCGA
>JBDLVO010000169.1:0-3537 GCA_039804805.1 Pseudomonadota bacterium | reverse complement strand
AACACGCGCTCGACGCGGTCGATCGGGCGATCGCCCGCCGCCTGCCGAGCGAGGCGCGGATGACCCGCGACCCGGCCCAGGCCGCGCGCGAGGAATGGCTGGTCAGCTACCTGGAATTGCTGCCGCCGCCGCCGCGCCGGGGCAATGACGCGCTGACCAACGCCTTCGTCCGCCTCGCCATCACCCTGCGCCGGGCCGACGCGGTGCTGCTGGCCGACCTGCTGCCCCGCCTTGCCGGCTATGATCTGGTCGCCCGGCGCGGCCCCGGCGGCCGCTTCGACGGACGCTTCCTCCGCCTGCCCTGCCGCGTCGCCGCCGGCCAGCGCCCCCGGCTGGAAGCCGCCGCCCGCACCCTCGGCCAACTCGCCGGCCCGCTGACCGATTGCCCGGTGCCGCCGGCCCAGACCGCCGATTTCACCAAGCTGGAGGCCTTCGCCCGCGACCCCGCCGCCACGCTGGCCCGTCAGCCCGGCCCGACCCCGCCGGCGCCCGACGGGTTGCTGTCGACTCCGCTGATCGAGGCCGCCGCCCACGCGCCGCTGACGGTGATCGAGGCGGCGCTGGCCACCGGCGGCGACCCCGCCCGCAGCGACGCCACCGGCCGCACCGCGTTCCATTATCTCGGGCTCAACCCGACCCTGTCCCCCGCCGACCGGGCCAAGGCGGTCAAGCTGCTGTTCTGACGGAAAAAACGCGGGCTCCGCCCGCACCCGCCAAGGGCCGCAAGGCCCTTGGAACCCCTTGACGGTCGGGAAACGGACCCCCTGGGTTCTGGCCGAATTTTATCTTCACGGGACAACAAAGGACGACATAAACCAGACGGAGGGAACCATGACCGACAAGCCGCCCCCCTCTCTGCGAACGCTCCTGAACCAATCAAAGAACAACGCTTTTCGACGCGCCGCGTTTTTTTATTATACGGATACGTTCTTAAGATTTGCCGCTGCTATTTGCAGCTTTGCCGCCGGCGTATTCAGCTCAAACAAAGGCACCCTGTCGTCGATCACCGGGAACGGTGATGTTGACTTCTATCTCTCGCTCTTGGCTTTTGCGCCTGCGGCCATCCTGGGATGGGCCGGCATCTACAACCCCGGCATGGCTTCGAGATGGCAGTGGCAGCGTTATTTCGGCTTAATCGCGCTTCAGCGCAGACTTGATTACGAAGGCGCTTCCGAATCCGAGGTCAGCGCCGATCTCAGCCGGATGGAACGACGACAATTGGCGGGCTGGGCTCCGTTCGATTGGAAGCAAAAGTCCGAGTCTGACTGAACGGCGGCCGGGTCTGCCGATCATCGACGGGATCCAAGGGCCTTGCGGCCCTTGGCGGGTGCGGGCAGAGCCCGCGTCCTTACTCCTCCCCGACCGCGTCGGGCAGCAGGTTGCGATCGAACAGGCTGATCAGATCCTCGCCCGAGACCGGGCGGCTGATCAGGAAGCCCTGGACCTCGTCGCAGCCGCGCTGGCGCAGGAACAGCGCCTGGGCCACCGTTTCCACCCCCTCGGCGATCGCCTTGAGGCGCAGGTTGTGGGCCAGGGTGATGATGGTCGAGACGATCGAGGCGCCCTCTTCCGCCACCAATCCGTCGTCGCTGAAGATGTCGTTGATGAACGAGCGGTCGATCTTCAGCGCGTCGATCGGCATCCGCTTGAGGTAGCTCAGGCTGGAATAGCCGGTGCCGAAATCGTCGATCGAGATCCGCACCCCCATCGCCCGCAGGTCGCGCAGCACCCCCGCCACCTCCTCGACCCGCTGCATCAGCACCGATTCGGTCAGTTCCAGTTCGAGCAGATGCGGCGGCAGGCCGCTGTCGCGCAGGGCGCGGCCGACCACCGCCGGAATGTCGGTCTCGTGGAACTGCAACGCCGAGACGTTGACCGCCACCCGCACCGGCGGCAGGCCGAGATCGCGCCATTGCCGGCACTGGCGGCAGGCCTCGCGCAGCACCCATTCGCCGATGTCGGAAATCACCCCCATGCTCTCGGCCAGCGGGATGAACTCGGCCGGCGGCACCAGCCCGGCCTCGGGATGGTGCCAGCGCACCAGCGCCTCCACCCCCGACATCCGGCCGCTGACCAGATCGACCTTGACCTGATAGGCGAGGCGGAACTCGTTGCGCCGCACCGCGTGGCGCAACGCCGCCTCCATCGCCAGCCGTTCGAACGAGCGGGCGTTCATCGTCGGCGAATAAAGCTGGAAGCCGTTGCGGCCGAGATCCTTGGCCCGGTACATCGCGGTGTCGGCGTTCTTGACCAGCGCCTCGACCCCCGGCCCGTTGTCGGGGTGGATGGCGATGCCGATCGAGGCGGTGACGTACAATTCATGGCCCTCGACCAGCACCGGCTGGCGGAGCTGGGCCAGCAGCCGCTCGGCGAGGCGAGCGGCGGATTCGATCTGATCGACCTGCGGCAGCAGGATGGTGAATTCATCGCCGCCCAGCCGGGCCACGGTGTCGCCCTCGCGCACGCCCTGGCCCAGCCGGCGGGCGGTCTCGATCAGCACCTGATCGCCGATGCCGTGGCCGAGCGAATCGTTGATCCGCTTGAACAGATCGAGGTCGAGGAACATCACCGCGAGGTACTGGCCATGGCGCGAGGCGTTGGCCACCGCCAGTTGGAGCCGGTCGGTGAACAGCCGCCGGTTGGGCAGCCCGGTCAGCACGTCGAAGAAGGCGAGGTTCTTGATCCGCTCCTCGGTGCGCTTGCGCTCGCTGATGTCGCTGAACACCGCGGCATAGCGCACCACCTCACCCTCCTCGTCGCGGAGAACGTCGATGCTGAGCCATTCGGGATAGATCTCGCCGCTCTTGCGCCGGTTCCAGATCTCGCCCTGCCAATGGCCGTGACTGGTCAGGGCCAGGAACAGGTCGCGGTAGAACGCCTCGTCCTGGCGGCCGGAGGCGAGCAGGCGCGGATTGCGGCCGATCGCCTCCTCGGGGGCATAGCCGGTGATGTGGGTGAAGGCGGGGTTGACGAATTCGATCTCGAACGCGGTGTTGACGATCATCACCCCGTCGAGCGAGGCGTCGATCACCCGCCGCGCCAGTCCCAGTTCCTGCCGCGCCCGCAGCAGCGCCTCGTCGCGGTCGAGCAGCGCCTCGTGCAGGCGGTGGACATATTCATATTGCAGCGCGGCCAGGATGTCGGCGAAGGACAGCAGGCCGATCCGCCGCCCGTCGGGCTCGGTCACCAGCAGATGGCGGATGCCGTGCGCTTCGAGCAGGGCGCGGGCGGCGAGCAGGGTCTCGTCGGCGCCGATGGTCCGCACCGGCCGGCTGGCCACCGCGTCGAGGCTGGCGGGCAGCGGACCGGGCCGGCCGATCAGCCGCACCACGTCGCGCTCGGTGACGATGCCCGGCACCCCGTCGCCGGCCACCACCAGGGCGGCATCGGCCTGGGCCTGATCGAGCCGGGCCACCGCCTCGGCCACCGCGAGCCCGGCCGGCAGCGCCAGCAGCGGCCGCCGCAGCGCCGAACGCACCCCGTGCAGCATCAGGAAATGCTCGACCCCGTGGCGCAGCACCACCTCGCTCTGGCCGA
>JBDLVO010000168.1:0-7476 GCA_039804805.1 Pseudomonadota bacterium | reverse complement strand
GGGTTTCCAGCAGGATTCGCCCGCCGCGCGCGGCGGCTTCCGGCAGGAAGCGGACGAACTGGAGCGTGTCGCCCAGGCCCTGCTCGGCGTGCAGCAGCAGGGTCGCGCCGTCGAGCGGTTCGCCGCGCCATTCCGGCTGGGGGAAGCCGCGCGGTGTCAGCCGGGGCACCCCGCCACGCCAGCGCCAGCCATATTCGACCCAGCCCTCGGCCGTGTCGCCCCGCCGCAGCAGGGTGACGGCGCGGTTGAAGCGGGCGACGGCGCAGTCCGGCCCGGCGGCGACGGCGCGGCGATGGACCGCGAGCGCGTCGTCGTCGCGTCCGGCCTCGTCGAGGGCCTGGGCGAGATTGGACAGCGTCAGCGGGTCGGCGGGCGCCAGCGCCGCCGCCCGCTCGTAGGCGGTCACCGCCTCGAACGGGCGGCCGATCAATTGCAGGGTGGCGGCCAGATTGGTCCAGGCGGTGAGATCGTCGGGGCCGCAGGCGACGGCGCGGCGTTGCAGCGCCAACGCCTGATCGAGATCGCCGCGCCGCTGCCAGGCCAGCCCGAGATTGGTCAAAGCGTCGGGCCAGTCGGGCTGCAGCGTCGCCGCCTGGCCGAACGCCGCCTGGGCCTCGTCGAGCCGGCCCTGGTCGAGGCGGAGGTTGCCGAGGGTGAGGTGATAGCCGGCCCGGCCGGGGGCGAGGTCGATCGCCTGCTGGCAGGCGGCGGCGGCCTGCTCCAGCCGGCCCTGTTGCTGGAACAGGGTGGCGAGCAGGAAATGGCCGCGCGGCGCGGTCGGCGCCAGCCCGATCGCGGTCAGGTAGCAGCCGAGCGCCGCCGCCGCATCGCCCAGCGCCTGCCGGGCCTGACCGAGGCCGAGCAGGGCCTCGGGGTCGCCCGGCCGCAGCAGGGCCAGCCGGGCGAAGCTGTCCGCCGCCGCCGCGTGGCGGCCGCGCGCCGCCTGGGCCTCGGCCAGGGGGCGCAGCAGGACGGGATCGTCGGGGGCGCGGGCCGCCAGGTCGGCCCGCAGCGCCTCGCCCAGGTCGAGCCGGCCGGTGCGGCATAGCAGCAAAGCGAGCAGGTGGAGCACCGCCGGGTGGTCGGGGGCCTCGAACAGCATCGCCCGGCAGAGTGCTTCGGCCTGATCGAGCCGGCCCTCCTGCTCGAGCCGGGTCGCCAGGGCGAGGTCGGCGGTGAGGTCGCGAGAGTTCATCACTGTCTTCCGGCGGCGGGAGCCTCCACACTGTCAGAAAGCGGCCTAGCGGAAAAGAGCCGGACCCGATTGCCGGATCCGGCGGATCGGGTTAGGAACTTGGATCGTCGCGGCGTTGCCGCCGGAACCGGGTGAGGGGGGCGTCATCGTCGGGATCGTGCCAGACTGGGCCGCCAATCCACCCGGGCTGTTCCTGCTGTTCGGGACCGCGATCCTGCTGTTGTTGGCGGCGTGGGGCGGCCGCCTGCCGCCGTTCCCCGGTCAGGGCGAATTCGTCCGCAGCCAATTCGCCATCGCCTGGTGGTCGACCGCCGCCGCGATCGAGAACATGGTCACCGCCGCCGCCGACAAGGTGCTGTGGGCGGAAATGGCCTGGCCCGGCATCATCGCCACCCAGATCTACTGGACCGCCTTCCTGTGGGGCTATTGCAAGGGCGAATCCCCCGGGCGCCATCCGCTGGTCCGGCTGTTGGGCTGGCTGCTGCCGCTCCTGGTGTGGGGCGCGGCGCTGACCAATCCCTGGCACCACCTGATGTATGTCGCCACCACCCCGCAGAGCGATCAGCCGGGGGCGCCGGTGCTGTACGATCACGGCATCCTGGTGTTCGCGGTGTTCCTGATCGCCTACCTGCTGCTGGCCGCCGGCACGCTGGTGCTGGCCGATGCCGCCCAGCAGGCGCCGCGCGCCGCGCGCGGGCATTATTTCGCCCTGATCGTCGCGCTGCTGTTCCCCTGGATCGCCAGCATCGGCCATCTGACCCGCACCTTCATGCCCTACGGCTTCGACGCCACCCCGTTCAGTTTCGTCCTCACCGCGGCGGTGTTCTGCTGGATGATCGGCCGGCGCCAATTGTTCGTGCTGCCGCCGATCGCGCTGCGCCCGCTGGTCGATTCCCTGCCCGAGGCGGTGCTGGTGGTCGATGGCGGCGGCCGGGTGGTCGAGGCCAACGCCACCGCCCAGGCCCTGGTCGCGCCCGGCCCGCTGCTGGGGCAGTCGCTGGCCGAGGTGTTGCCGCTGACGCTGCCGGCGGCGGAGGCGGCGGGGGACGATCCGGTCGCCCGGGCTGAAATCCGGCTCGACCGTGACGGCGCCGAGCGCCATTTCGAGATCCGCACCCGGGTGCTGGCCTATCGCGGCCGTCAGGTCGGCCGGGTGGTGGTGCTGAGCGACATCACCCACCGCAAGCGGATGGAACGCCGCCTGCGCACCCAGCTCGCGGTCAATCTGCGGCTCCAGCGCAAATTGCGCGAGCAGGCCAACCGCGACCTGCTGACCGGCCTGCGCAACCGTCATTTCCTTGAGGAGATCCGTCCGGCGCTGCTGGCCGAGGCCGATCGCGCCGGCCGGCCGCTCGCCGCCGTGCTGATCGACCTCGACCATTTCAAGCGGCTCAACGACACCTGGGGCCATCTCGCCGGCGACGAGGTGTTGCGGGCGGTGGCCGATTATCTGGTCGGCGCGGCGCGTGAAACCGATTGCGTGATCCGCGTCGGCGGCGAGGAGATCCTGATCCTGTTGCCCGACAGCGACGGCGCCCAGGCGGCGGCGGCGGTGGAACGCTGGCGCGCCGCCTTCACCGCCCGGCCGGTGCCGGCGCGCGGGCACGATCTGGCGGTCAGCTTTTCCGCCGGCGTGGCCAGCTATCCCGACGAGGCGGATTCGTGGGACCAGTTGGTGCAGCGGGCCGACCTCGCCCTCTATCGCGCCAAGGAGCGCGGTCGCAATCAGGTGTGCCACTGGGCCGAGGCCTTCGCCGCCGCCCCCGCCCGGCGCGCGGGCGAGGATGGCGGCGGCCTGGCGTGATCATACCGGCCGCCCTGGGAAATGATCTGCTTGGCGGCCGGCCAGCCCGCGCGGCGTTCAGTGTCACCGTCTCGGCCTGAACTGACCCAACGGGTCAGTTCATTGGCCGGGCGGGATCAGACGTCGTGCTCGGGGTCGATGTCGAACCGGCGCCGGCCATATTTGCCGGTGAAGGTCGGCCCGTCGTCGATTTCGGCGTGACGGCGGATCAGGGCGTCGGCCTCCTGGAACAATTGTCCGTCGAGGTCGATCAGGTCGCCCCAGCCTCGGAGCGCCAGACTGGTGGAGGCCAGCCAGGCGTCGATCCAGGCGTGGTGCAGCGACAGGGCGAGTTGGATGGGATTGGACATGGCGGCCCCTCCCGTATCTGCCCCGGGACCGAATCGGCCCCGGGATCTTGCTTCATGGTAGATCATCCCAGCGGGAGATGCCACCATCGCGCAGGCAGGGCAGGGATGAGGGACCGCCGGGGCGGGCGGCTCTACTTGGCCTCGCCGCCCTTGCCGGCCGGGGCCGCGTCGTGCGGGGCCGCCGCCGGCTTTTCGGCCTTTTCCTTGTGTTTCTGCGGCTTCGGCTTGGCCTCCGCCTCGGCCTTGGCCTGGCGGGTCTTGCCCTGGCCACAGGGGGAGACGTGGTCGGGCTGGCCGATGGTGGTGGCGGCGAAATCGCCCAACTGGGTCGGGCTCATCGTCATCACCTGATCGAACATCTCGGCCCGGGTGGCGCAGTAATCCTCGATCTCGTGCACCCGCACCGATTCGTAATTGGTGACCTTGGTGTTGTAGCGGTCGAACCCGGCCTGGCTCTTGAACAGGACCTGGAGGGTGCGGGCATTCTCGGCCATCGTGCCGCCGAAGCGGGCGGCATAGGCACTCCATTTGTCGCGCAGGGTGGCATCGTCGCCCCGGCAGTTCAGCGCCGCGACCTGGAGCTGATCGTGGAACTGGCGTAACTGGGCGGCACGGATCTGCTCGGGCGAGGCGCAGCTCCCGCCCTCGCTCTTGGCGGTGCGGGCCTCGGCGGCGGCGGCGGTGACAACCAGGCAACAGGCAATGGCGACGACACGGAACCGACTCACGGTCGACCCCTCCTCACAACGGAATGGAAAAACCGCGGCAGTTTCGGCTTCGGCCCGGCAAGAATCAACCGGCTTGCGTGGCGGCGGCGCCTTTTTGCGCGGCGGGGCCGAACGGGCGCAGCCGCGCCAGGAACTGGCGGGCCACCGCGCCCCAGGAGAATCGGGCGGCGTGGGCGCGGCAGGCCTCGGGGGCGATGGCCAGCGCCGCGCGCGCCGCCCCGGCCAGATCCTCCGACAGCACCCCCACCGCCGCGCCGTCGACCACGTCGCGCGGCCCGGTCACCGGGAAGGCGGCCACCGGCACCCCGCAGGCCAGCGCCTCCAGCATCACCAGGCCGAAGGTGTCGGTACGGCTCGGGAACACGAACACGTCGCCGTCGCTATAGGCCCGCGCCAGCTCGTCGTCGCCGTTGACGATGCGGAAATGGGCGTCGGGGTAGCGCCGCATCAGCCCGGCCCGGGCCGGGCCGTCGCCGACCACCAGCTTCGAGCCGGGCAAATCGAGGTCGAGGAAGGCCGGCAGGTTCTTTTCCACCGCCACCCGGCCGACATAGAGGAACACCGGCCGGGGCAGGTCGAACATCCCCTTGCCGCGCGGGCGGAAGGTGTCGGTATCGACCCCGTGCGACCATTCCACCGCGCCGGGAAAGTCCCGCTCGCGCAATTCGCGGTAGACCGAGGGCGACGGGCACAAGGTCGCCGCCGCCGGGCGGTGGAACCGGCGCATCACCGCATAGGACCAGTCGAGCGGCAGGCCGGTGCGGGCGGTGACGTAATCGGGGAACTTGGTGTGATAGGCGGTGGTGAAGGGCAGGCCGCGTTCCAGGCACCAGCCGCGCCCGGCCCAGCCGAGCGGTCCCTCGGTGGCGAGATGGACCGCGTCGGGGGCGAATGCCTCCAGCAGCCCGGCCAGCCGCGTCCCGGGGAACAGCGCCAGCGGGATCTCGGGATAGCTCGGGCAGGGCAGGGTGGGAAAGGCGCCGGGCTCGAACACCCCGACCTCGTGGCCCATCGCCTTCAGCGTCGCGGTCAGCGCGGTCAGCACCCGCACCACCCCGTTGCGCTGCGGGGTCCAGGCGTCGGTGACCATCGCGATCCGCATGTTCGATTTCCCTCCCGGCTCGGTCCGCCACGGTTAGGCCGAGCCGGAAGGCGGGGCAAGTGACGAGACGATGACAGAGGACAGGTGGGGCCGGCCGCCGTCCGCCGCCAGGGCGGCGGCGTGCTACAGCGAATCGATCGCGAAACGCAGCACCATCCGGCGCGGCCAGCCCTTGCCGTCGTCGGGCGGCAGGGTCAGCGGCTGGGCCATCCGCAGCGCCAGCAGGTAGGATTCCAGCGCCCGCCGCACCGGGCTGTCGGGCATCCGTTCGTAGCCGGGGATCACCGCCCCCGGATTCCACGGCGCCGCCCGGTTCATCCCGCCGAGCAGGGTGCCGTCGCGGTCGATCTCGATCACCGCCGAGATCACCACCCCCCGGCCCCGCAACGGACTGAAATCGTAATGCCACATCCGCAGGATCTGGGCCTGGAGGAAATCCTGCGCGCTCTGGCTCAGCTCGCCGCGCACCGCGCCGCCGCGCGCGCCGCCCAAGGGACCGATTCCGAGCACGCCCGGGCTGGCGGGGCGGGGATCGTTATGGCCCTGCGGGCTGGCCGAGCGTTCGGCCGGCCTCGCCCGCTTCAACTGCGGCGGCGGTGGCGGCGTTTTGCTGGTCATCAGCGGCGGCTGCGGCCGGGTCGGCGGTGTCGGCGGCGCGGGCGGGGCGGGCGCGGCGGCGGGGGCCGGCGGGGCCGGGGGCGGCGGGGCGAGATCGACCTCGACCATCTGTTCCTCGGGCGGGAGCGGAGGCGGGCGGCGGAGGCGCTCGTAGCTGACCAGCACCAGCGCGGCATGCAGCAGCAGCGAGGCCGCCAGCGCCCAGGGCAGCAGCGAACGGCGCCACGGGCGGGGGATGGGGCGGCGGCCGACCCGGCGCGGCGCCCGTAGCGTTACGCCTGCGCCGGGGCGGTCCATAGGCGTCGCGCCGCCGCGACCACCCGGTCGGGGTCGAGGTCGAGCATCAGGCAGTCGCCGCGGCGGTGGTCGAAATCGGGGGCGTGGCAGATGTCCTCGAACGAGCGCGGCCCGCGCACGCTGGCGGCGCGGGGGCCGACCGGGCCATAGAACAGTTCGGACGAGGGGCCGAACAGCCCGAGGGTCGGGCAGCCGGCGGCGGCGGCCATGTGCATCAGCCCGGAATCGTTGCCGAGATAGAAGGCGCAGCGGCCAAGCGCGGCGAACAGGGTGACGAGGTCGGCGCGGCCGTCGGCGAGGTCGATCCGCCGCGCCGCCGGCACCGCGTCGAGCACCGGCTGGGCCTGGGCCCGCTCGCCGGGGGCGGCCAGCACCGCCACCCGCGCCCCGGGCAGGATGCCGTCGGGCGCGGTCAGGCGTCCGATCGCGGCGACGAAGCGCTCGGCCGGCCATTGCTTGGCGGCCCAATTGGCGGTCGGCCCCACCGCCAGCACCGGCGGGCCGGCGGGGATCAGCCGGGCGGCGGCCTCGTGCTGCGCCGCGCCGGCCCACAGGCAGGGCGGCGGCGGCGGGTCGAGGTCGAGCAGCCCGGCGAGGTGGAACAGGCGGTGGCGCGGCTCCCACGACGAGCGCAGCACCCGCCGCCGCCACGCCGGCAGCAGCCAGCCGATCGCCGAGCCGCGCAGATCGACCACCAGCGACCAGCGCCGGGTGACGGTGCGGCGCCACAGGTCGATCCAGTGGCCGGCGCGGCGGCGCTTGACCATCGGGATCACCTCCTCGACGAACGGGGCGGCGGCGAACAGCGGCGCCGCCACCGCGCCGCAGGCGACGGTGAAGCGGGCCTCGGGGTGGCGGCGGGCGAGGGTGTCGAGCAGGCCGCTCGACAGCACCGCGTCGCCGATCCGGCTGGCGGTGATGAACAGGATCCGCATCAGCGCCGTCCCGTCGCCCGTCGCGCCACCGGGTCGTAGATCCGGCCCACCGCCAGCAGCAGCGACGCCCGCCCGAGCGTCGGCGTGGTCAGTTCGTCCCGCACCATCCGGGTCAGCTCCATCAGCGCGGCGCGGTCGGGATCGTCGGCGAACAACGGACCGAAACTGTCGAACAGCGCCAGCCCCTCGGCCAACTCGGCGGCGAGGCCCTGCCGTCCCAGCCCCAGCCAGCAGGCCACCAGCAGCTCGACCGCCGCCCCCACCACGTCGGCATGGGCGCGGCGGCGCATCGCCTCGCGGAACTGCACCACCAGGGCGGCGGGGCGGGAGGCCAGTTCCTGGGTGCAGAACGGCCGGGTCGGGGCGGCGGCGGCGGTGTCGCGCGACACGCCGTGGCAATAGGATTGCAGTTCGGTCAGCCCGAACCGGCCGTGGCCGAAGCGGGTG
>JBDLVO010000167.1:0-6629 GCA_039804805.1 Pseudomonadota bacterium | reverse complement strand
ACCCGCCCGGGGCGGAGCCCCCGACCCCTCTCATTTTTGTAAAAGGGGAAGGTCCGGAGGCGCCAGCCGCCCGGCGGGTGTGGGCTGCCGCCCACGGAAAAAAGGCGGGGCCGTGGGGCCCCGCCGTCTCTCGATCAGTAGCGGTAGGTTTCGGGCTTGAACGGGCCCTGGACCCCGACGCCGATGTAATCGGCCTGCTTCTGGTTGAGGCGGGTCAGGGTGGCGCCCAGCTTGGCGAGGTGGAGGGCGGCGACCTTCTCGTCGAGCTGCTTGGGCAGGACGTAGACCTTGCGCTCGTACTTGCCGGGGTTGGTGAAGATCTCGATCTGGGCCAGCACCTGATTGGTGAAGGAGGCGCTCATCACGAAGCTCGGATGGCCGGTGGCGCAGCCGAGATTGACGAGCCGGCCTTCGGCCAGCAGCAGGATGCGCTTGCCGTCGGGGAACTTGATCTCGTCCACCTGCGGCTTGATGTTGGTCCAGGTGTAGTTCTTCAGCGCGGCGACCTGGATCTCGCTGTCGAAGTGGCCGATGTTGCAGACGATCGCCCGGTCCTTCATCGCCCGCATGTGGTCGAGGGTGATGACATCGACGTTGCCGGTGGTGGTGACGAAGATGTCGCCGCGGGGCGCGGCCTCTTCCATCGTCTGGACCTCATAGCCTTCCATGCAGGCCTGGAGGGCGCAGATCGGGTCGATCTCGGTGACGATGACGCGGCAGCCCTGGCTGGCGAGCGACTCGGCCGAGCCCTTGCCCACGTCGCCGAAGCCGGCCACCACCGCGACCTTGCCGGCCAGCATCACGTCGGTGGCGCGGCGGATGCCGTCGACCAGCGATTCACGGCAGCCGTACTTGTTGTCGAACTTCGACTTGGTGACCGAATCGTTGACGTTGATCGCCGGCCACAGCAGGGTGCCCTTCTTCTCCATCTCATAGAGACGGTGGACGCCGGTGGTGGTCTCCTCGGTGACGCCGCGGATCGCCGCGCCGTTGCGCGAATAGAAGGTCGGGTCGGCGGCGAGCTTGTTCTTGATCGCCGCGAACAGGAACTCTTCCTCCTCGCAGGTCGGCTTGGCCAGCACCGACGGGTCCTTCTCGGCGCGCATGCCGAGATGGATCAGCAGGGTGGCGTCGCCGCCGTCGTCGAGGATCATGTTGGGGCAACCGCCATCGGCCCATTCGAAGATGCGGTGGGTGTAGTCCCAGTACTCTTCCAGGCTCTCGCCCTTGACCGCGAACACCGGGGTGCCGGCGGCGGCGATGGCGGCGGCGGCATGGTCCTGGGTCGAGAAGATGTTGCAGGAGGCCCAGCGCAGGTCGGCGCCCAGCGCCTTCAGGGTCTCGATCAGCACGCCGGTCTGGATCGTCATGTGGAGCGAGCCGGCGATGCGCGCGCCCTTCAGCGGCTGCGACGGCCCGAATTCCTCGCGGGTGGCCATCAGGCCGGGCATCTCGCTCTCGGCGATGTCCAGTTCCTTGCGGCCCCAGTCGGCCAGGCCGATGTCGGCAACCTTGTAATCGGTGACGGTGCTCATGCGGATCCCCTGATCTTGCGGGTGGAAGGGCAGGCCCCCTCTGTAGCAGCCCGGCGGGCAAAAAACAACATTACATAAAGATATCTTTATGTCCGCATGGGTTTTTCGCCCGCTCCCCCCATACCCCCTGGCGGCGCGGCCCCTGGCCATTCCGGTTAGGGTTCGGGGTTATGTGTATGAAAACAAATGATAAAACCAATAACCTTAAGGGTAGTGGGCATTTTTTGCTTCCCCCAGGGGGGGAGGGTCATTTATAAAACCGGTGACCGCGATTGGTATTGTCGATAACCACTAGAGGAGAACAGCCGTGCGCGACAGGCTCCTCCCGGCAGCGATGCTGGTGATTCTGGCTGCGACGTCCCCGGCCCTGGCTGGCGAAAAGGCCGGCCCGCTTTCCGTTTCCCCCTCCGCCCCCGTTCGTCTGGCCGCCGCCGACGGGCCGAGGACCGCCTCGGTCGCCCCCGGCACCCGCGAGGCCCGGCTGGCGCCGTTGCCGCAGCCGCTCGGGGCGGTCGATGCCGGGATCTATCGCCGCGTCCTCGACCTCCAGGCCCGGGGCGACTGGGCCGCCGCCGAGCGCGAACTGGCCGCCGTCGGCGACGATCTGCTGGTGGCGCTGCTCCAGACCCGGCGGCCGTCGGCCGCCGGTCGTTCGGCCAGCGGCCGCGCCGGCCGTGGCGCCGACCGGGGCCCGGCGCGTGGGATCGAACTCGACGCCGATGGCGCGATGTGGGAACAGACCGCGTTCGACACCGATGAATCCTCGCCCCGGGTGCGCGCGCTGAAGAGCAGGCTGCGCCAGAGCCTGCGTGACGGCGGCGCCGGCCGGGCCGAGGCGATCCTCGCCTCGGGCGAGATGCAGGGCCTCGGTTCGCTCGACCAGGACCGGCTGCGGTTGATGGTTGCCGCCGACCACTTCGCCGGCGGCCGCGACGATCGCGCCGCGCCGCTGGCGGTGGAGGTGGCCGAGCGCTCGGGCGAGCGGTTGCCGGCGGCGCATTGGGTCGCCGGCCTGTCGCTGTGGCGGGCGGGCAAGCCCGATCAGGCCCGCCGTCATTTCGAAGAGGTCGCCAACCACGCCGACGGCCAGGATTGGATGACCGCCGCCGGGGCGTTCTGGGCCGGGCGGGCCAATCTGCTCAGCCGGCGGCCCGAGGCGGTCAATCACTGGATGGAAGTCGCCGCCGCCTATCCGCGCACCTTCTACGGTCTGCTGGCGCGGGCGTGGCTGGGTTATCCGGTCAGCTTCTCGTGGGATCAGTCGCCCTTCACCGACGACGACGCGGCGCTGTTGCTGCGGATTCCGGCGGCGCGGCGGGCGCTGGCCCTGCTGCAGCTCGGCGAGACCGAGGCGGCGGCGGGCGAACTGGCCGGGCTGGCCGAGACCGCGACCCGGCCGGTCGGTCAGGCGCTGGCGGCGCTGGCCCAGGCCGCCAACCTGCCCGGCCTGACCCTGGCGCTCGATGCCGGCGACAGCCGCCAGCGCGATGCCGCCTCCTATCCGCTGCCGGAATGGGTGCCGCAGGGGGGCTGGCGAATCGACCGTGCCCTGGTGCTGGCGCTGGCCCGGCAGGAATCCTCGTTCAATCCCGCCGCCCGCGCCCCCTCGGGCGCCGCCGGCCTGATGCAGTTGATGCCGTCCACCGCCCGCGCCGTCGGCGGCCCGACCGCCCATGCCCGGCTGACCGACCCGGCGGTCAATCTCAGCCTGGGCCAGCGCTACATCGCCCGTCTGCTCGACGACGATCCGGTCAACGGCAATCTGATGATGATGGCGGCGGCCTACAATGCCGGTCCCGGCACGCTGGGCCGCTGGTTGCAGGGGATCCGTCACGGCGAGGACCCGTTGCTGTTCGTCGAAAGCCTGCCGGCGCGGGAAACCCGGGTGTTCGTCCAGCAGGTGCTGTCGAGCTACTGGATCTATCAGGCCCGGCTGGGTCAGCCGCAGACCTCGCTCGAAACCCTCGCCGCCGGCAATTGGCCGGTCTATGGCGAGGAACCGGCCGCCACCCCGCTGCGTCTGTCCGCCAACGACCGCTGAACGATCCGGTTCCAACGGAAAAGCCCGCGCTTGCCTCGATGGCGGCGCGGGCTTTTTTATTGCGTTCCGGGGTCCAGGGGCCTTGTGGCCCCTGGCGGGTGCGGGCGGAGCCCGCGTCGATTACCCGTTGACGACCGCGCGGAGGTCCTCGGCCGGCAGGGCGGTGGGGACGCTGTCGAGTTCGACCCATTCATAGGCCGAGGGATCGGCGAACAACTGGCGCAGCAGCAGATTGTTGATGGCGTGGCCGCAGCGGATGCCGTGGAAGGCGCCGAGGATCGGGCCGCCGGCGAGATAGAGGTCGCCGATCGCGTCGAGCACCTTGTGGCGGACGAATTCGTCGCCGTAGCGCAGGCCATCCTCGTTGAGGACGCGGGTGCCGGTGCTGTCGATCACCACCGCATTGTCGAGCGAGCCGCCCCGGGCGAGGCCGTGGGCGCGCAGGGCGGCGATTTCCTGCTCGAAGCCGAAGGTGCGGGCGCGGGCGATTTCCGACTTGAAGCCGCCCTCGGACAGGGGAAGGTAGAAATCCTGGCGCGCGATCGCCTGGCTGGCGAAATCGATCTCGACCTGAACCGAGAAGGCCGGGGCGGGGCTCAAGGTGGCGACGCGGTCGCCGTCGCGCACGGTGACTCGGCGCTTGATCCGCAGGGCGCGGCGGGGGGCGGGCTGCTCGACCACGCCGGCGCATTCGATCAGGAACAGGAAGGGGGCGGCCGAACCGTCCATCACCGGCACTTCGGCGCCGTTGATGTCGATCAGGCAATTGTCGATCCGCCGGCCGGCGAGGGCGGCGAGCAGATGCTCGACGGTGCCGACGGTGACGCCGGCGGCGTTGCGCAGGCAGGTGTTGAGGCGGGTGTCGCCGACGCTGGCCCATTCGGCCGGGACGATCGCGCCGCCGCCGGCGATGTCGACGCGGCGGAAGCGGATGCCGCTATTGGCTTCGGCCGGGCGCAGGGTCATGGTGACGCGCGCGCCGGAATGAAGGCCGATTCCGCAGCATCCGATCGCAGTCTTGAGCGTCCGCTGCAGGGTGGCCGAGCCACCCGCGCTGGAGCTGATGGTGTCGAAGCCGGGAATCTGTTCGCTGAGGATCTGATTCACGCGCGTTCCCCTATTTTCCTTGCCGACGCCTCGTCTTGCGGAGCGGTCGAGGCGTGACGAAATCTGCTTTTGACCCTGTTAGGTCTACCAGCCGGGGATCCAGCGCTCAAATCAATCATTGTTGCCGATTGTTTCACTGCCAACGCATTGAAAAAAAAGGGCCCGTCGGGCAAGGACGGGCCCGTCGAAGGTGCAGGCGCGAAGGGGTGGGGGGGAGAGGTCTCCCCCCAGGTCCGATAACGGAAACGGCCCGGTCAGTTGGCCTGACGGCGCAGGAAGGCCGGGATGTCGAGATCCTCGCCCGGCCGGGGGGCCGAGGTCGGCTCGCGCCGGGCCTCCATCCGCGGCGCCGGGGCTTCCGGCGCGCGCGGGGCCGGCGGGGCGGGGTGGCGGTTGCGGTTGACGAGGCGGTCGAGCAGGCTGCCGCTGCGGCGCGGCTCGGTCGCCGCCGGGGCGGCCGGCTGGGGATGGGCCAGATTGGTTTCGGCGATGTCGGACACGGCGCGATGCAGCGTGCCCATGTCGGGTTCGGCCTCGTCATGGAAACGCGGCCGGCCGAGGCTCGGTTCGGCGCGCAATTCGGGTTCGGGCCGCAGCGCCGGCTCGGCCGGGCGGGGGTCGAATTCGGGTTCGCGCGCCATCCGGGCGGCGGCGGGCGCGGCCGGGGCGGCGGCCGGGCCGATCTTCTGGGGGCGGAACGCCGGCTGGCCGGCCGGGGCGGCGGTCTGGGCGGCGGCGGGGATCGGCGCGCCGGGCCGGGCCTGGGCCGGGCTGGTGCCGACCAGCGAGATCACCGTCGGCTTGGGCTGGGCGGCGTTTTCGCTGGCGATGCCGGTGGCGACGACCGAGACGCGGATCTGGCCGCTGAGCTTTTCGTCGAAGGTCGAGCCGAAAATTATATTGGCTTCGGGATCGACCTCGTCGCGGATGCGGTTGGCCGCCTCGTCGACCTCGAACAGGGTCATGTCGAGGCCGCCGGTGATGTTGATCAGCACCCCCTTGGCCCCCTTCATCGAGGTGTCGTCGAGCAGCGGGTTGCTGATCGCCGCCTCGGCGGCGTCGATCGCCCGCTTGTCGCCCTCGGCCTCGCCGGTGCCCATCATCGCCTTGCCCATCTCGCTCATCACGGTGCGGATGTCGGCGAAGTCGAGGTTGATCAGGCCGGGCATGATCATCAGGTCGGTGACGCCGCGCACGCCGGAATAGAGCACGTCGTCGGCCATCTTGAAGGCGTCGGCGAAGGTGGTGCGCTCGGTGGCGACGCGGAACAGGTTCTGGTTGGGGATGATGATCAGCGTATCAACGTATTGCTGCATCTCCTCTATTCCCTGTTCGGCGGTGCGCATGCGGTGCGCGCCCTCGAAATGGAACGGCTTGGTGACGACGCCGACGGTGAGGATGCCCTGCTCTCGGGCGGCGCGGGCGATCACCGGGGCGGCGCCGGTGCCGGTGCCGCCGCCCATGCCGGCGGTGATGAACACCATGTTGGTGCCGGTGATCTGGGTGAGGATGTCCTCGATGCTTTCCTCGGCGGCGGCGCGGCCGACATCGGGGCGCGAGCCGGCGCCGAGGCCCTGGGTGACCTGGGTGCCGAGCTGGATGCGGCGTTCGGTGCGGCTCTGGCCGAGCGACTGGGCGTCGGTGTTGGCGACGATGAACTCGACGCCTTCGAGCCGGGCCTGGATCATGTTGTTGACCGCATTGCCGCCGGCGCCGCCGACGCCGATGACGGTGATCCGCGGCTTCAGTTCCTGTTGGGCTCCGGGAAGAAAGGTCAGCATGTTGATCCTCCGCGCTGTTTCGGCCGTTTCACCCTTGGCCTTCTGTTGAACTTCTTGCATCCGGGGTCAGAAATTACGTTTCAGCCAACTGCCCAGCCGTCCCCAGGCCGAGCCCTCCTCTCCACCGCCGCCGATCGCGGCGCGCCGGCCCCGGGGGGCGGCGGC
>JBDLVO010000166.1:0-2950 GCA_039804805.1 Pseudomonadota bacterium | reverse complement strand
CGCGGTGGCGCTGCTGGTGGGCGCCAGCCGGGTGGCGACCAGCGTGCATTACTTCTCCGACGTGGTGGCCGGGGCCTGGCTCGGCCTCTTCGTCCCGCTGGTGCTGGCCAGATTGCTGGCGATGCGCCAGATCCCGGTGCGCTACCATCGTCCCCACGCCGGGGGCGGCTGGTGAGCGGCGGCGGCGCGGTCGAGCCGCTGGCCGGGCTGCTGCGCGGGCACCCCGAAACCGCCTTCGACTATTTCGAGTTCCGCCGGCTGATGGCCGGGGCGGTGGCCGAGATGGCCGCCACCCGCGCCACCCCGGCCGACCTCGCCCGCATCGAGCGCTGCGTCGCCGCGCTGGAACAGGCCCATCTGCACGATGATCCCGACCAGGAAGCGGCGGCCGACACCGATTTCCACACCGCCTTGTGCGAGGCCGCCGGCAACCCGGTCACCAGCCGGGTGATGCTGCGGATCTTCGAGATGCTGCGCGGCGGCGTGTTCTACGACCGCTGCGACCTCTACCGCCGCCGGGGGGTGCGCGACGGCTTCCTCGCCCAGCACCGGGCGATCTGGCAGGCGATCCGCGCCGGCGACGCCGTGCTGGCCCGCCGCCTCAGCGAGGCGCATATCGACGCCACCGCCGAGGCGCTGCGCGAGGCCCGCGACGAGGATGCCCGCCGCGAGGTCGCCCTGCGCCGCCAGGACGGCATCGGCCTGACCAGCCGCCCGCCCGCCCGCGACGGCGCCCGCGCCGCCGCCACCCCATCCCGCGCCGACCCGGCGCCCGATCCTTCCGCCTGATCCACTCCTTCGAGGACCCGTTTGCCATGAGACCTTCCGGCCGCGCCGTCGACCAGCTTCGCCCCGTCAGCCTTGAACCCAACGTGTCGCGGCACGCCGAGGGCTCCTGTCTCGCCCGTTTCGGCGACACCCATGTGCTCTGCACCGCCTCGGTCGAGGAGCGGGTGCCGCCGTTCCTGCGCAATTCCGGCAAGGGCTGGGTCACCGCCGAATACGGCATGCTGCCGCGCTCGACCCACACCCGCACCGACCGCGAGGCGGCCAAGGGCAAGCAATCCGGCCGCACCCACGAGATCCAGCGCCTGATCGGCCGCTCGCTGCGCTCGGTGGTCGATCTGACCGCGATGGGCGAACGCCAGATCCGCATCGATTGCGACGTGCTCCAGGCCGATGGCGGCACCCGCACCGCCGCGATCACCGGCAGCTGGGTGGCGCTGGCGCTGGCCTTCCGCCGGCTGGTCGAACAGGGCCATCTGGCGGCGGTGCCGCTGACCGACCATGTCGCCGCCGTCTCCTGCGGCCTGTGCGAGGGGGTCGCGGTGCTCGACCTCGATTACCAGGAGGATTCGACCGCCTGGGCGGATTCCAATTTCGTGCTGACCGGGCGCGGCGGCATCGTCGAGATCCAGGGCACCGCCGAGGAATGCCCGTTCGCCCGCGACCAGTTCCTCGAATTGCTGGCCCTGGCCGAAAAGGGCGTGACCGATCTGGTCCGCTTCCAGCAGCAGGCGCTGGAGCAGGCGTGATGACCCCCAGGCGCTTCGGCGGCGGGCGGCTGGTGATCGCCAGCCACAACCCGGGCAAGGTCGGCGAGATCGCCACCCTGCTCGGGCTGTTCGGCGCCGACGTGGTGTCGGCGGCGACCCTCGGCCTGCCCGAACCGGAGGAAACCGGGGCGAGTTTCGTCGAGAACGCCGAACTGAAGGCCCGCGCCGCCGCGCGGGCCAGCGGCCTGCCGGCGCTGGCCGACGATTCCGGCCTCGCCGTCACCGCGCTGGGCGGGGCGCCGGGGATCTATTCCGCCCGCTGGGCCGGGCCGGGCAAGGATTTCGTCGCGGCGATGGCCCGCATCCACGCCGAGATCGGCGATTCGGCCGACCGCTCGGCCCGCTTCGTCTGCGTGCTGTCGCTGGCCTGGCCCGATGGGCATTGCGACAGCTTCGAGGGCCGGGTCGAGGGCGAGATCGTCTGGCCGCCGCGCGGCGCGCGCGGATTCGGCTACGACCCGATCTTCGTGCCGGCGGGAGGCTCCGCCACCTTCGCCGAGATCGAACCGGCGGCCAAGCACGCCATCAGCCACCGCGCCGACGCCTTCCGTCAGCTCGTCGCCGCCTGTTTCGCCGGATAGATCCCGCCGGGCTGCCGCCCGGACCCGCTTGGGGCGATGCCCCAAACCCCCTTTCTTTTCAGAAAGGGGGGGCGCCGGCTTAGAGCTGGGCGGCGACGACGCGGTCGGGCGGCGGATGGCCGGCGGTGAAGGTCTTGATGTTGACCAGCACCGCCTCGCCCATCTCGATCCGCCCCTCGTGGGTGGCCGAGGCGAGGTGGGGCAGCAGCACCACGTTGTCGAGGCCGAGCAAGGCCGGATTGACCGAGGGTTCGTGCTCGAACACGTCGAGCCCGGCCCCGGCCAGGTCACCGCGCGCCAGCATCCGCGCCAGCGCCGCCTCGTCGACGATCTCGCCCCGGGCGCAATTGACCAGATAGGCGTGACGCGGCAGCAAGGCCAGCCGGCGCGCCGACAGCAGATGGAAGGTGGCCGGGGTATGGGGACAATGCAGCGTCACCACGTCCATCCGCGCCAGCATCTGGTCGAGGCTTTCCCAATAGGTGGCGCCCAGTTCGGCCTCGATCTCGGGCTCGGCCCGGCGGCGGTTGTGGTAATGGATCGCCATGCCGAAGGCGCGGGCGCGCCGCGCCACCGCCTGACCGATCCGGCCGAGGCCGATCACCCCGAGCCGCTTGCCGGAAATGCGGTGGCCGAGCATCCCGGTCGGGCTCCAGCCGCCCCACTCCCCGCCGCGCAGCAGCTTGGCCCCGGCCTGCATCCGCCGCGGCACCGCCAGGATCAGCGCCATCGCGATGTCGGCGGTGTCCTCGGTCAGGGCGTCGGGGGTGTTGGTGACGGTGATGCCGCGGGTGCGGGCCGAGGCGAGATCGA
>JBDLVO010000165.1:0-5648 GCA_039804805.1 Pseudomonadota bacterium | reverse complement strand
CGCCGTCGCGCAGGATCGCGACGTCGAGCACCAGCACCACCAGGAACTCTGCCGCCACCAGCAGGCCGAGCACCCGCGCCGACAGATCGACGTTGCGATAGCCCAGCCCGGCGATCACCACCACCGCCGCCAGCGCGCAGGCCCACCACGGCACCGCCAGTTGGAAGTCGGCCGCCAGCCAGGCCGAGGTGGCGGCGCCGAACAGCCCGTAGATGCCGATCTGCATCGCATTGTAGGCCAGCAGCGCCAGCAGCGCCGCCGCGCCGCCGGCGATCCCGCCGCAGCCCTGCACGGTGAAGGCGTAGAACCCGCCGGAATTGGAGATGTTCCGCGCCATCGCGGTATAGCCGACGCTGAACAGCAGCACCGCCAGGGTGACCAGGGCGTAGGCCCCCGCCAGCCCCGGACCATTGCCCAGCAGCATCGCGATCGGCGCCCCTCCGGCCACCGCCGTCAGCGGCGCGGCGGCGGAAACGACGAAGAA
Source organism: Pseudomonadota bacterium (assembly GCA_039804805.1). Taxonomy (GTDB): domain Bacteria; phylum Pseudomonadota; class Alphaproteobacteria; order Rhodospirillales; family Magnetospirillaceae; genus Phaeospirillum. Next base: position 5,164 of record JBDLVO010000165.1, on the reverse strand, counting down.
GGTGATCGCGGCGACGCCAAGCGCGCCACGCCGAAGTTCATGGACCGGCGGAAGTTGCGACGACATCGTCGTCGCCACCGCCACGACAGGGCTGAGATTGTTCATGTCACGTCACCCTTGCAAACGTCGGACCGGCTCGTGGGCCGGAATGGCACCTGCATTGGGTCCGCGCTTTGGGTCGGCACGGCGGGAGCGAGGCCCCCTCCCCATGCAAGCGTGATCGATAATTGGGCAATGAGCGGATCTGCTCATTTTTGCTTCACACAAGCCCGACCCTATGGGAGGATGACGTCGTGAACTTGACTTATGGCGCCATAGACTTGACGTCCGGCGCCGAGGCGGAGACGACGATGGCCACGGCCGAACCGATGGTGATTTCCTCCCTGGTCCACCACGTCATCGACGGGCTGAAGGCGCGCCAGATCGACCCGCTGCCGCTGCTGCGGCGCCACGACATCCCGCCCGAATGGCTGATGGATCCCTATGGCGAGGTGCCGCTGCGCAAATACGTCGATCTGCTCGAAGACGCGGCGCGGGTGGCGGAAGCCCCGGATTTCGGGCTGAGCCTGGCCCGGGGCGCCACCCCGTTCAATCTCGGCCCGGTCGGGTTGCTGTTCGCCAGTTCGCCCGATCTCGGCCGCGCCCTGCACGGGCTGGCGGTGCATGTCGGGGTGTTGCAGGAACGGACCACCTGCGAACTGGTGCCGGCGGGCGAGGTCGCGGTGTTCCGCTACCGGATTGAGGACGAACGGGTCCGCAACCGGCGCCAGGAGGCCGAATATTCCATGGCGATCACCTGCCAGTTGATCCGCGCCATCGCCGGCCCGGGCTGGGCGCCGGAAGAGGTCCATTTCGAGCATCCCGCCCCCGCCTCGACCCAGGCCCATGCCGCGCTGTTCGCCGCCCCGATCTATTTCGACCAGCCGGACAACGTCCTGCTGCTGCGCCGCCAGGATCTGGGCCTGCGCAACCCGCAGACCGACGAACGGATGGCCTCGTTCTTCCTCCACCATGTCAGCCTGATGCGGCGCCACCGCAGCGACCGGCGCTCGCTGGCCGATCAGGTCCGCGCCATCGTCCGCAACCACCTGCCCAGCACCGACGGGATGGTCGGCGTCGACGAGGCGGCCAAGGCCGCCGGCCTGTCCGCCCGCTCGATGCAGCGGGCGCTGCAACGCGAAAACGCCGGCTTCCGCGCCATCAAGGACGGCGAGCGCCGCACCCTGGCCGAACGCTATCTCCGCCATACCTCCACCCCGATCACCGAGGTGGCGCTGATGCTGGGCTATGCCGATCCCGCCTGCTTCACCCGCGCCTGCCGGCGCTGGTTCGGGGTCTCGCCCCGGGGGCTGCGCCGGGGCGAGGGATGACCCCCCTTTGTTTCTGAAAAAGGGGGAGGTCCGGAGGCGCCAGCCTCCGGGCGGGGCGGCAGCCCCGCCTTGAATCCCTCTCCCCGTCAGGAGCGGATCAGGCCGCCGCCATGTAGTTCTTGGCGAAACGCTCGGTCTCGATCCGCCACAGGATCGGGGTGCCCTTGGCGATGAACCAACTATCGCCGACGCCGTAGGTGCGGGTCTCGCCGGTGGCCTCGTCGGTCAGGGAGACCCGGCCCTCGACCACGGTGGCGTGCTCGTTGAACGGATAGACCATCCGGAAGCTGCCACGGGTGCAGGCGAAGAAGCCGCAACTGACCGGGGCGTCGGGGGTGCCGTGCACCAGCGCGCCCGAGGCCCGGCATTCGCCCTCGATGATTTCCGAGCCGAGCGCGGCGACGGAGCCCCAGTCATCGAGGCGGGACGGGCAGAAACCCTGTTTGATCGCGAACATCGTCAGTCTCTCCTGGTGGTGTGAAGGGAAAAAGGTCAGCGCCGGCCGGTGAAATAGCCGGATAGCTGGTGCCACGCCTTGCCGGCGGTCATCAGGGCCGGGCGCAGTTGGTCCTTGGCGAAAATCCGCGCATGCGGGATCGAACTCATCAGGTCGTAGCGGGCCGAGCCCTCGCTCATCCCCTCGGCCAGCACCTTGCACACGATGTGGCTGGGGGTGACGCCGAACCCGGCATAGCCCTGGACGTAAAAGGCGTTGGGACGGCCGGACAGGGTGCCGATCTGGGGGAACAGGTTGGCGCCGCAACAGAGCGGCCCGCCCCAGGCCAGATCGATCTTCACCTCCGCCAGATAGGGGAAGATCTTCAGCATGTAGGCGCGGTTCCAGGCCGCCAGATCGTCGGGGACATATTCCACAACCCGGGTGGCGGTGCCGAACAGCAGCCGGTTCTCGTTGGTGACGCGGAAATAGTCGATCACCGGGCGGATGTCGCTGTAGGCGCCCCGGATCGGGCTGATCCGCCGGATCAATTCCTCCGGCAGTGGCTCGGTGGCGAGCTGAAAGGCGTAGGTGTTGATGGTGTGACGGAAGATCTCGGGTTCGAGGTTGTTGAGAAAGCCGTTGCAGGCCCACAGCAGCTTGGCCGCGCGGACGCTGCCGCGCGCGGTGCGAACGGTGATCCGCTCGCCGTACTCGACCTCGATCACCGGGCTGTTCTCGAAGATCCGCCCGCCATGCCCGGCCAGCGCCCGCGCCTCGCCCAGCAACAGGTTGAGCGAATGGACGTGCCCGCCGCCCATGTGCAGCAGGCCGCAGCGATAGGCCTCGCTGCCGATGATCGTGCCCAGCTCGGCCCTGGACAGCATCTGGATGTCGGCCTCGGGGGAAATGGCGCGGAATTCCTTTTCCCACGCGCGCAGGGTGCGCTCCTGACGGGCGTTGAACCCCATGTAGCCGTAGCCATGGCAGAAATCGGCATCGATGCCGTATTTCTCGATCCGGCCCTTGATGATCCCGGCGCCGAGATTGGCGATCTCGAACAGGGTGACCATCCCCTCGGGGCCGACATGCTTGCGCACCAGTTCGATGTCGTGGCCGATGCCGGCCATCACCTGACCGCCGTTGCGACCGGTCCCGCCATAGCCGAGATAGCGCCCCTCCAGCACCACGATGTTGGTGATGCCCTTTTCCGCCAGTTCCAGGGCGGTATTGATGCCGGAAAAACCACCGCCGATGACCACGACGTCGGCCTCGATGTCGGATTCGAGGCGAGGAAAGCTCAGGTCGATCTTCCGAGTCGCGGTATAGTAGTTTCGCGCATCCAGCTTGTTCATGATCATGTTCATGATGGCACCTCATGCCATGTGAAGAACGGGCCGCGCCCGATCGGATTGCGCTCATCCTGCCGGTGAGGGGCCCCTCAGACATGACTTTAAGCGCCTAAGATTTGATTTTTTACGCCAAATTGCTTAATTCACGAGCACATCCGTATTTGACTATAATTTGCGCCCCCTTTGATTCCATTGATAAAAACAGGGGAGGCCTGGAGGCGTCAGCCTCCAGGCGGGGCCGGGGCGGCAGCCCCGCAGGGGGGCTGAAAAGCGCATCGGCCCAAGCCCCCCCTTCCGCCGCGCGATCCCGCGCGCGGCCGGTCAGAACTTCACGGAAGAGATCATCTCCACCACCTGGGTCGCGTCCGAACCATAGGCGGTCTTGGCGTATTCCCCGGGCAGCAGCACCCCGTACACCCCGCTCACGGTCAGCCACGGGGTGGCGGTCCAATCCGCGTGCAGATCGATTTCCCGGCCGAAATCGCGCGATTCCCCGGCGGCGACCCGATCGAGGGAGAAGTCGTAATAGATCGCCCCCAGTTGCAGATCGTCGGTCGGGTTCACCGTGGCGTGAACCATGTGCAGGTTCTCGTTGCTGTTGAACAGGAAGTACTGGCCCGCGACCTCGCCATGGAAGTACGAGCCCCACCCCCGCGTCATCCCGTAGCGCAGGGAATCGAAGGATTCCGAGCGGTCGGCGGTGGCGGGATCGTCACCGCTGAAATGGGCGTAGCGATAGGACAGCGCCGGCTTTCCTCTCAGGGCGGAGAAGGTGTAGCCGGCTTCGGCATACCAGCCCTCGGCGGCAAGCCGGCGACCGGTGCCGTCGTTACGTTCGATCACCCCCTCCCCCGACAGGGCCAGATCGGGCAGGCCGGGGATCGGCGTCCCCTGGACCCGCAGGTCGAACACCTGCATCCCCTCGCGCAGGCTGGAAACCCCGTCGCTGCCATAGCGGCCGGACCCGGTCGGGTTGTCATGGCCGGCGCGGATCAGGGCGAAGCCGACCGTTCCCACCCCCGGAGCCCGCGCCTCGACATTGGCTCCGGCCAGGCTCATTCCCCCGGTGTCGGGATCGCTTTTCAGCCAGAACAAGTCGGCATGCAGCGGATCCCAGGTCAGACGCCCGATCGCCGAATTGAGCCAGGCCGAACGAGGGCCGAACCAGTAGGCCCCCTCGCGCCCCATGTCGAGATTGCCATCGGCGATCAGGAAACCGTCGCCCAGCACGAAATCCTGCCGCCCGAACGACAGATCCACCGCGTCCTTCTGGGCCAGCAGGTCGCCGGAACGCCAGCCCAGTGCCGCCCGCTCCAGGTCGCCATGCGACACCCCGCCGTGGGTCAACTGGGTCGGCGTCGTCGCCACCGCGTCGCCGTCGCCCTGGGTGGTGCTGCCGATGACCGCCAGGGTGGCGTAGGGGGTTCCCCATCCCGTCGACTCGTAACGGACGGACAGGCCAGGCTTGACGTAGCCCTCGGCCCAGGTCGGCGAGCGCCGCCGGCCGGTGCTGTTGTTGGCCACCACCCCACTGCCGAAGCGGGCATCGCTGACCGAAAACAGGCCGAACCCGGCGGCGAGGTCGGCATCGACCGCCCAGCCGCCGTCCTCGTACAGCGTCAGCCCGGGCCGAGGCGGCGCGGCCTGTTCGCCATCGCCATCGGCACGGGCGGGGGCAGGCAGAAGCAGAGGAGACAACGCTACACAGATGGCGAGCAGCGGAACGGAGGCGGGCATATGCGGCATGGTGGGCTCCCGGACTGGAGGGGCGAAACGAAACGCCCGACCAAACGGGCGCTTGTGCCCAATGTGCAAATCTGAGCGCCACGCCCGCTTGGCTTTTGCCGCCACTCATTTTGCCTTGCCTACCAAATTAGCCTGCATATTATACCAGATCCCAGTAATCAGCACCCATGCGCCCATTCGCGGAGTCCGATGGACATGATGGTCCATGGCTGGTCGACGAGTTTGTTCCAGGCGTAGCAGCAGTGGTCGACGATGTCCTC
>JBDLVO010000164.1:0-9663 GCA_039804805.1 Pseudomonadota bacterium | reverse complement strand
GTGATCCTGACCGACCGGGGCGAGGATGCCGCTCATGGCCGGGTCGAGGTGGCGGGGGTCGAGCGGCCACGCTCGATTGAGTGACGCCATGCCGCTGGCCAGCAAAGCCGACCGGTTGCCGCCGCCGTTGCGCGAAGCGCTGGCGCGGCTGTGGTTCGATCAGAAATACAGCCTCGACCAGTTGCTGGAGCATTTGAACGCCCTGGCCCGGGGCGAGCGGTCGAGCCTGCCCGCCGAACTGGCCGGCGCGCCGGCGATCCCGCCCGAGGCGATCCCCGGCCGCTCGGGGCTGCATGACCACTTCAGGAAGGTTTCCCGGGCGGCGGAGCGGGTCCGGCGCTCGCAGATGGCCGCCGAGGCGCTGGCCCGCGAAGTGGGTGATGCCGGCGAGGATAAGCTGGCGCGGGCCAATTTCCAGATGCTCCACACGGCCGTCCACGAAATCTTCATGGCGGCGGAAGGGGGCGAAGACGACGGCGACGGGGACCGCCCCGCCCTCGATCCGAAATCGGCGATGATGCTGTCCATCACCCTCGAAAAACTGGAGGCTGCCAAGAAGAAGAACGCCGATCTGCGCGTGCAGATCCGAAAGGAGGTGGCGGAGGAACTGGATCGCCAAGTCAAAGACGTCGAGGCCGAAGCCGCGCGCCGGCCGATGACGCCACAGGAGGCGCTGGATCGGGTCCGGGCGATCTATCGGGGGGAAGGATGAGTGGCGCCGATATCCGGGCAATTCTGACCCCGTATCAGCGTCGCTGGATCGATGATTCTAGCCGCTTCAAGATCGGCATGTTCGCCCGCCAGGCCGGCAAAACGTTCACGACCACGTTGGAGGTGGTCGAGGATTGCCTCGCCGCCGAGGCCGCCGGGCGCCGGGCCAGATGGGTGATTCTCAGCCGTGGCGAGCGGCAGGCCCTGGAGGCGATGAACGAAGGGGTCAAACTGCACCTCAGGGCCTACGAGAAAGCCTACGAAGCCATCGACTATGATTGTCCGATCGCCGGGGCCAGTTATCGCGCGGCCGAAGTCGCCTTGCCGGGAGGGTCGCGCATCACCGCGCTGCCGGCCAATCCCGACACCGCGCGCGGTTTTTCTGCCAACGTGTTCCTGGACGAGTTCGCCTTTCACAAGGATTCCCGTGCCATCTGGAAGGCGCTGTTCCCGGTCATCTCGAAACCGGGGCTGAAGATCCGCATCGTCAGCACCCCCAACGGTAAGAGCAATAAGTTCTACGAACTGATGACCGCTTCCGGCGAACGCTGGAGCCGGCATCGGGTCGATATCTATCAGGCGGTGGCCGAGGGACTGCCGCGCGACATCGAAGAGTTGCGCGAAGCGTGCGGCGATGAGGACGCCTGGGCACAAGAATTCGAGCTGAAATGGTTGGATGAGGCCAGCGCGTGGCTGACCTACGAGTTGATCGACGGGGTCGAGCACGATCTCGCCGGCCTGCCGGAACACTATGCCGGCGGTCCGTGCTTCATCGGCAATGACATCGCCCGCCGCAATGACCTGTGGGTCGCCTGGGTGCTGGAACAGGTCGGTGACGTGTTCTGGACGCGCGAGATCCGCACGTTGCGGGGGGCGACGTTCAAAGAGCAGGACCGCACCATGGACGAACTGTTCGACCGGTACCGAGTGGTGCGCCTCGCCATGGATCAGACCGGCATGGGTGAAAAGCCGGTCGAGGATGCCCAGAACCGATATGGGGCGGGGCGCGTGGAAGGAATCCTGTTCTCGGCACCGAACAAGCAGATGTTGGCCACCGGCGCCAAACAGCAGTTCGAGGATCGCCGGCTGCGGATTCCCGCCGGCGATTCCAAGCTGCGGGCCGATCTGCACAAGCTGAAGAAGATCACCAGCGAAACCGGGGCCCCTCGGTTCGTGGCCGATGCCGATGCCGAAGGTCATGCCGACCGCGCGTGGTCGTGCTTCCTGGCGCTCAAGGCCGCCAATAATCCGATTGTGGAATATGCCTACCAGTCCGGCCGGGAAGAGCAATCCGAGCGCCGCCATCCCGAGGATGAGGATGACGGGCCGGCCGAGGCCTGCCTCCATTTCAGAGCGGGGACTTGGTGATGGGATTGTTCGACAAGGTGGCGTCTCTGATCGGATTGAAGCCCGATCCGGCACTGTTGCGGCAGGAACTGACGCCAGCGACGGTGACCGGGGTGCGTTCGGTGATCAGCGGGCACCCGGAGGAAGGGCTCGACCCGGTGCGGCTGGCCGAGATGATGCACGCGGCCGAGCTGGGTGACCTGATCCCGATGATGTGGCTGGCCGAAAGCATGGAGGAGAAATACCTCCATTACCGCTCGGTGATCGGCACCCGGAAATTGCAGGTGTCGGCGTTACCGATCCAGATCGAGGCCGCCGGCACCGAAGCGATCGACCTCAAGGCGGCCGACCTGGCGCGCGAGGTGTTCGCCGATGGCGGCCCGCTGCGCGGGGCGTTGTTCGACGTGCTGGACGCGGTGGGCAAGGGGTTCTCGGTGTCCGAGCTGGTTTGGGATCTTCAAGCCGGCGAGTGGCGGCCGGAGCGGATCGAGTGGCGGTTCCCGCATTGGTTCACGTTCGACCGGGTGGACGGCAAGACCCTGCTGATGCGGGGCGGCCCGGGCGATGGCGCCGGGTCGTTCACCGCGCCGGCGGACGAACTGGCGCGGGGCAATTTCGGCACGCCCCTGCCGCCGTTCAAGTTCATCCGGCACATCCACCGCTCGAAGTCGGGCTTACCGATCCGGGGCGGCCTGTCGCGGCCGGCGGCGTGGGCCTACATGTTCCAGAATTTCACCACGAAGTCCTGGCAGATCTTCCTGGAGGTCTACGGCCACCCGCTGCGGCTGGGGAAGTACGATTTCGGGGCCTCGAAAGAGGATAAGCAGATCCTGTTGCGGGCGGTGCGCAACCTCGCTGCCGACGCCGCCGCGATCATTCCGGCCTCGATGTCGATCGAGTTCGAGGCCGCGCCCACCGCCACCGGGGCATCGCTGCATCAGGGCAACCTTGATTGGTGGAACGCGCAGATCAGCAAGCTGGTGCTGGGCCAGACCGGGACCACCGACACCGGGCAGTATGTCGGCACCGCCGACGCGCACCAGCAGGTCCGCGACGACATCCAGGCTGACGACGCAGCTCAGTTGGCGGCGACGTTGAGCCGCGACGTGATCCAGCCGCTGGTCGATCTCAATTTCGGCCCGCAGCCGCGCTATCCCAAGATCCGTATCGGCGAGCCGGAGACCGAGGATCTGACCGGGCTGGTCGGCAATGTCAAAACCTACGTCTCGCTGGGCGGCTTGGTGCCGGCGGCTTGGCTGGGCGACAAGCTGGGGATCCCGGTACCGCAGCCGGGCGAAGCGGTGCTGACCGCGCCACCCCCACCTTTGCCGGGCCGGCCCCTCGAAGGGGGCGAAGAGGATCAGGGCGGCGACGAAGGTGGACCCGGCCCGGGCGACCTGAGCGTTCAGGCCCAGTTGCCGCAGGCGGCGCCGGCGGTGAGCGACGCACTCGACGGTTTGCAGGCCGACCAGTTGACGGATTGGCAGAAGTTGGTCAAGCCACTGATCGATCCCGTCCAGGCGTTGCTCGACGAATGCACGACGCTGGAGGAGGTGCTGGCCCGGCTGCCCGAGCTGCTGGAGCAACAGGATCCAGCCGCGCTGGCGCGCAGCCTGGCCGAGGCCGCCTTCAGCGCCCGCCTGGCCGGGCTGACCGGCGCACCGATCGCCAGCCCGGAGGAGGGTGATGGCGGCGCCAATTGAACTGCGGGCGTTGCCGCCCGCAGAGGCGGTGGCCTATTTCAAGGCCAAGGGATTCGCCCTGGCGCCGTCCTTCGATTGGCAGGATTTCTGGCAGCAGGTTCACGCGGCTCAGTTCACCGTCGCCAAATCGGCCGGGTTCGACATCCTGGACGACATTCACGGCGCGCTGCTGGTGGCGCTGGAAAAAGGCACCACGCTGGCCGAGTTCAAACGCGCGTTGATCCCCACTTTACAGGACAAGGGCTGGTGGGGCCGGGCGCCGGCGCCGGATCCGAAAACCGGCACGGCGCCCCCGTCCCAGCTTGGCAGCCCGCGCCGGCTGAAGACCATCTTCGACGTCAACCTGCGGATGGCCTATGCCGCCGGCAAATGGGCCCAGGCGGAGCGGACGCGGGACACCCACCCTTACGTCCAGTATTCGGCGATTCTCGACGACCACACCCGCGAAGACCATCGGCGGTGGAACGGCACGGTGGTGCCGCTCGATTCGCCCTGGCTCGATACCCACACCCCACCCTGCGGCTGGAACTGCCGCTGCACGCTGCGCCCCCTCAGCCGGCACGATCTGGCGGAGGAGGGGCTGAAGGTGGAGGAGCCGTCCCCGGGCAAGACGGTCACGTTCCAGAACGCCCGCACCGGCGAGGTGTCCGAGGTGCCGGAGGGGATCGATCCCGGCTTCGGTTACAACCCGGGCAAGACCGCGGTCGATCTGCATGCCGCCCGGGCCGCGGCGGCGAAATGGGTATCGGCGCCGCCCCCGCTGGCCGCCGCCGCCCAGGCCGAGAGCGTCAAGTTCATGCTGGGGGCTCTGACCAAGGATTTCGGGCAGTGGGTCGGCAGGATCGCCGAGACCGGCCACACCATCGGCGATCGCCGGGTGGTGGGGGCGATCTCGCAGCCGGTGCTCGACTTTCTGGCGGAGAAAGGGGCGATGCCCCAGAGCGGCGCGATCACGGTGCAGGACAACGCCATCGCCCATTTCCGCAGTGATCGCCATGTCCGGGGGGCAATCAAGGCCGATGGCACCCTGCGGCGGCCCCCGGTTGCGCCGCCTCTGTCCGATCTGATGCGGTTGCCGGATCTGTTGGCCCGACCGGAACGGGTGCTATGGGACGAAGAGAAGCGCAACCTGCTCTACGTCTTCACACCCTCCGGGCCGGAGAGCCGGGTCGGCAAGTTCGTGCTGGAGGTCGATTGGAGCCCGAAGAAACAGGGGCCGCTGTTCACAAACGCGGTGGTCCATAACAGCTTGGTGGCCGATAGCGACCTGAGTGCCGGGCGCTATGTGGAGGTCCCGTTGGAGAGGTAAGGGCGGCTGGTTCGGATGGACGCCTGAGCCCCATCATCTCGACGGCCGGCGGACCGGCCCTCGCGTTGCAATAGCGGCTTTCTACTTCAAACCAGCCATCGACATTATCGCAAATGGCGAAAACGACGGCAAGGGCGTTGCGGCGCCCGGTGAGGGCTGACCGCCTCCGGCCGGGAGCATCGGGGCCGGGAAAAGTTTAAACGCCAATTTAAACGCCCCTGGCGCGATTGGCGGGGGCTGACCCGGGCGCCGGATTGGGGCATGCTGGGGACGGCGTCAAAAGGCGTCCTCCTGACAGGTGTCAGCCTGAATCCTCCCGCCGCCACCGGATAGGGTTCCTCTCGGTCAATTCGAGAGGTCCATCCCGTGCCACCCGCCAAGTCCCCGATCGCCGTTCTCTCCGTCGCCGCGGCGCTGCCGCTGGCGCCGGACGGTACCGCGCCCGACTGGGCGATGGTGATGCCGGCGGGCCGATCGACCGGGGTGGACGGGCGCGGACCGTTCGTACTGTCCGATCCCGGCCGGGTTGTCGCCCAGTCGATGGGCGACGGCCGGCCCTTGCCGATGGACTACAACCACCAGACCGTGTTTGCCACCCTCAACGGCGCGCCGAGCCCGGCCGCCGGCTGGATCGACCGGCTCGATGTCCGCGAGGGGGCTCTTTGGGGCCATATCGAGTGGACCGAGGCCGGCCGCATGGCGGTCGCCTCGCGCGAATACCGCTATCTCTCGCCCGCGTTCCGTCACGACAAAAGCGGCGAGGTCCAGGCTCTGGTCAGTGTCGGTCTGGTCAACATGCCGAACCTGACCGAATTGCCGGCGCTCAATTCCCAACAGTTCAAATCTGGAGATCCCATGGACGCGAGTGAAGCGCTTGCCGCCGTGGCCGCCGCCCTCGGGCTGGCGGCGGATGCGGCGCCCGATCGGATCGCGGCGCAGTGCCGCGAGATGGTCGGCGGAAAGGCCCCGCCGGTGCCGGCCGTCACCGGTGCGCCCGACCCCCGCCAGTACGTGCCGATGGGCGCCTTCACCGAACTGCAGCAGCAGGTGGCGGCGATGGCGGCCGGTATCGCCGCCGGCGCCGCCACGGCGGCGGTGGATGAGGCGGCCCGGGCCGGCAAGGTGTCGCCGGCGCTGCGCGGCTGGGCGCTGGATTATGCCGCGCGGGATCTGGCCGGGTTTCAGGCCTGGGCCCAGGCGGCGCCGGCGATCGTCGCGCCGGGCGCTCTGCTGGCCGGTCAGCCGCCGGCCGCCGGTCAGGGCGAGGATCCGATGGTGCTGCAGGTGTGCAGCCAGCTCGGGATCACCGTCGAGCAATACCGCGCCGCGTCGCCGGCCGGGGACCAGAAAGGGGGTGCCGCGTGACCGCGCTGACCGCTGATTTCGACTGCCCGGAGATCGACGGGCGGTTCCGTTCCGTGCCAGTCGCGGCCGGGGTAGTGATCTATGCCGGCGCCCTGGTGGTGCTCACCGCCGCCGGATATGCCGAGCCCGGCACCACCGCCACCGGGTTGGTCGCGCTGGGGCGGGCGGAATCCCAGGTCGATAACAGCGCCGGCGCGGCCGGCGCCCTCAACATCCGGGTCCGGCGCGGGGTGTTCCTGTGGAACAACTCGACCGGCGCCGACCTGATCGCCGAGGCCAACATCGGCGCCGAGGCCTACATCGTCGACGACAACACGGTCGCGCTGACCAGTGCCACCAGCACCCGCTCGGTCGCCGGCAAGATTTTCGACATCGATACCCGGACCGGCGGCGTCTGGGTCGAAGTGATTTGAGGAGGCCTCGCCGGTGGAACTCAACCTCTCCAACCTCCGCATCCTGTTCACCGGGGTGCAGACCGTCTATCAGAACGCCTTCAACGACTATGCCCCCCGGGTGATCTACGGGCGGATCGCCACCGACACCAACTCGACCACCAAGGAGGAAATCTATCCTTGGCTGGGGCAGAGCACCGCTTTCAGCGAGTGGCTGGGCGACCGGGTGCGGCAGAATCTGGCGGTCCACGATTATCGGATCAAGAACCGCACCTTCGAGAACACGGTGGCGATCGGGCGCGAGGCGATCGAGGACGATTCCTACGGCATCTTCAACCCGATGTTCGCCCAGCTCGGCAAGGACGCCACCGAGCATCCCGACGTGCTGACCTTCGAACTGCTGGAGCAGGGCGGCACCGCGTTGTGCTACGACGGCAAGCCGTTCTTTTCCAGCGCGCACCCGGGCTACGACGCCGCGCGCAAGAAGACCACCTATTCGAACGACCTGGGGGGCAGCGGCGCGACCTGGTATCTGGCCTGCACCCAACAGGTGCTGAAGCCGCTGATCTTCCAGAAGCGCCGCCCCTACAGCTTCACCTCGCTGGTCAATCTGACCGATCCCAACGTGTTCACCCGCAATGAATACGTGTTCGGGGTCGATGGCCGCTCGAACGTCGGCTTCGGGCTGTGGCAGACGATGGTCCGCTCCAACCAGGCGCTGACCCCGGACAATTACGCGGCGGCGCGGGCACGGATGCTGTCGTTCCTTCGCGACAACGGCCAGCCGTGGAACCTGGTGCCCGACCTGCTGCTGGTCGGCCCCAGCAACGAGGGTGCGGCCAACACCATCACCAAGGCGGATTTCATCGGCACCACCGACAGCGGCTCGACCAGCAATGTCTGGAAAGGCACCGCCGACGTGCTGATGACCCCGCGCATCACCGGGTGACCCCGTCATGGCCGTCTACACCTATGTCAGCGCCGACGATCTGACCGCCCGATACGGCAGCCTATCGCTGTTGCAGGTGGTCGATCGGGACGGCGACGGCGTGGTCGATCCGGGGGTGGTCGATGCCGCCTGTGCCGACGCCACCGAGCTGATGGACGGCTATCTGGGCGAGCGGTACGCGCTGCCGCTGACCCCGCTCACGGGGATCGTCAAGGGATGGGCGGCGGCGATCGCCTGGTACAAGCTCTATCTCTCGCCGCCCGAGGAGGTCCGGCAGGCTTACGAGGATGCGATCGGACAGCTCGAACAGGCGCGTGCCGGCAAGATCGTGCTGCAGGCCGCCGGGGTGCCGGCGGCGGCGACTCCGGTCAGCGGTGCGGTGGTGGCGGTGGACGGGGCGCCGCGCCAGTTCTCCCACGCCAGTCTGTCGAGGTTCTGATGGTGCTGATCCGGGCCGAGATCGACGATCAGGCGACGCGGTCCCTCGCCGCCCTGGCCGAACGGCTCGGCAAGGCGCGCGGGCTGATGGACGCGATCGGCCAGCACCTGGTCAGCAGCGCGTTGCGCCGGTTCCAGACCCAGACCGGGCCGGACGGCACGCCCTGGGCGCCGCTGGCCAAGGCCACGCTGCGGAAGCGTGGGCCGAACGCCAAGGCATTGCAGGCGTCGGGCCGGTTGCGGCTGTCGCTGACCTTCCTTTCGACCGTCCGCTCGGTCGAGGTCGGCAGCAACCTGATCTATGCCGCGCTGATGCAGATGGGCGGCACGGTCGAACAGTCGGCCCGTTCGATGCCGATTTTTCGCCGGCAGCAGGATCTGGCGGAAGGGCGCTCCCGTTTCGTCAAGGAAAGCCGGAGCGATTTCAAGACCTACCACGAGGTCAAAGCCCACTCGGTGACGGTGCCGGGGCGCCCGTACATCGGGATCGGGCCGGCCGATCAGCGCGCCATCGCCCGGCTCGCCCACGATTACGTGATGGGGGCGACGTCGTGAGCGGGATCATCCGGGCCATCGAGGATGCGATGATCGGACGCATCGGTCAGGTCAACACGGCCAAGACGTTCGGCACCCTGATCAAGACGGTCGACCGCTATTCGGGTGAATTCGCCGACGAAAATCTCGATCGGCTGGCCACGCTGGCGCCGTTCGCGCTGGTGTCGCACACCGCGTCGCGGATGGTGACCACCTCGGCCACCGGCGCCCAATGGGACGGGACCTTCGTGGTGGTCTGCGGCGCGGTGACCAAGCGCACCCACACCCTGACCGCCCGGATCGGCGGCCCGTCCCAGCGCGAGCTGGGCTCGCGGCAGATGGCCGAGCTGGTGCGCGACCTGCTGCAAGGCCAGACCCTCGGCCTGGCGATCCGCGCGCTGCAACCGCTGTCTCTTGATGAGGTCTATTCCGGCGTGCCCGGCGGCGGTGCCGGCCAGCATTGGCTGTCGGTCACCGGCCTCCAGGTCGGCACCCTCTATTCCACCACCCGCTCGACCGTGGCGGACGGAGAGATCGGGGCCCTGGTGGCGCTCCATGCGGGATGGGCTCCGGTAACGCCAGACGGCGAGACCGCGCCCGACTCATCAACCGACGTTCAACTCACTGGAGGTGGCTTGTGAACAAGACGTGGGTGAAAAGCGCGGAAGGGAGGCGGCTGCGCCACCCGGGCACCGGCAAGGTGCTGCCCAACGCGGCTGACGCCAATTCGGCGGGGCATCCGGTCGATCTCGAAGATCCGCACTGGTACCGCGCCCTTCAGCGCGGCGACATCGTCGTCGTTGATGCCCCCGCCGCGGCCGCTCCGGCCGTGAATTCGGCCGGCACCACCGAGGCCGCGACCACCGCCGCCGACAGCGAAGGAGAGGCGTCATGAGCACGCCCACCGCGATTTCC
>JBDLVO010000163.1:0-3787 GCA_039804805.1 Pseudomonadota bacterium | reverse complement strand
AAGTCCTCTCGAAGCCGAACTGCCGCCGCCATGGAAAACCTCCAAGTGTTTGCCACAGTGACTCATATTTCCCTCTCCTTGGGAATCCATGACGTGAGTCCATATCATCGGGATTTGGTATCAGAGGATCGGGGGGAAGGAGAAGGCGGGGTGATCGGAGGCTGATGCCCCCGTCGTGAAATCGACAATCGCGTCGGGAATCATCCGCCCCTTGAGCATCAGCCGGTACCGGCCGCTGTCGAGTTCGTCCAGATCGTAGAGCTTCCATGACGTATCGCCGCGCCCGGAAGCGTCCAGCGCCGCCTGAACGCGCGGCTGGATCTGGTCTCCGAACTGGCTTTCGGTCATGCCCCAGGGGATGAACGTGGCGTGGCTACCCCACTTGTAGACGCCGCCGGTCACGCCCTTGATGGCTTCGTTCAACAGGCCGGTGTCCACGGTCTTGTCCAGATTAAGCTTGCCCGTCTCGAACGCCCGGGCGGCATAGTAGGCTCGGATCGCCTGGAATTTTTCCTCGAACCGCTGCGACGCCGGGCCGCCCTGGCCGATGAATGCCGCCGGCCCGACCTCGCGCAGGATCGCTTCCTTGAAGCCTTCGTCGGTCGGCAGCGGCAGCGTCGTTCCCTTGCCGTCCTGCTGCTTGTCGGCCGAGGTCGGGTTCATCATCGCCTCGCCCTTCAGGATCGTGGTCGCCACGTCCCGCTGCCCGGGATAGGCCAGCATCCCGCCGGCCAGCCGCGTCACCGGGCTATCGGGCGCGATCTGGCCGAGCAGCGACACGAACGCGCCGCGATTGGGCAGGGCCTGCCCGAGCCGGTCGAGCGAGTCCGTCTTCTGATCGGGGGTCAGGGCGTGGTATTGGGCCGCCGCCACCTTGGCCTCGTCCTCGGACAGGATCTTCGCCGGCACCCCGTATTTTTCCATCATCGCCGGCAGCGCCGCCGCCCGCTGCGCCACCTGCGCCGGGAAGTCGGCCGAGGCCGGGTTGACCGGCTGCGCCCCGAACTCACCATTCCGGATGGCGACGCCCCACGGATCCTTCTGCCGGGCCTGGATCACCGCCGCCGCCGCGCGCTGCTGAACCTGGGCGGTGGCGATCTCGACCGCATCGGCCCCGGGCCGGATTTCTGCTTGCGCGACCGGCAGCAGGGCGGCGGTGGGCTGGTTCTGATAACCCTGCACCGTCTTCGCCGTGTCGATCGCCAGCCGGTACCGTTCGCCCTCTTTCGCCGCGGTGAGGGGATCGCCGCGCCACGCCGCGTCGAATTCGGCCTGGGACCGAACCGGGCCATCGGGCATCACCCCGGCCCGGGCCTGCGCTTCCGCATCGATCGTCGCCTGCCGCAAGGTGGTCTGCTGCGCTCCCGCCCGCCGCTGAAGCGCCTGTTCCGCCAAGGCGCCGAGCTTGGTCAGATCGCCGGGGGCCATGCCGTCGAGCAGCGCCTTCGCCTTGGACAGATCGACCGGCGCCGGCCGGCTCTCCGCGCCAAGGCCAGCCCCTCCGCCACCAGCCAGCCGTGCCTGGATGTCGGCCACATAGCTCGACACGGTCTTGCCGTTGGCGTCGGCGCGGTCTTCCTTCCACGGCGTCGGGCTGTCCGGCGGGGCGATGTTTCCCGCGCCGCTGAAATACCCGACCGCAATCCGGGCCGGGTCGCCACCGGCCTTGGCGCTGAGGTCGGTCAGGATGCGGTTGTAGACGGCCTTCTGGTCGGCGGGGTTGCCGAGGCTTTCGCCCGGCTGCGCGTACTGCTCCCAGGTGCCGGGCTGGATCTGGTAATCCCCCGGCCGGCCGCCGCTTTCCTGCTGGTGAATCGCGGTGGAGATATCGAGAGCCGGGCTTGCCGCTCCCGGGACGCCCGGGACACCCTGGCCGCCTCCGGTCGCGGTGTCGGCGAGCCGCTTGGCGAGGTCGGGGTTGGTCTGGAGCAACTGGTTGAACGCGCTCTGGCGCAACACCCCCAGGGTGACGTCGTGGCGCTTCTGCCGCGCCTCCGGGGTGTCGTTCGGGGCCAGATTGTCGAGGGACAGCAGGGTGGAGGACACCGCCCGATCGAGATTGGCCAGCGTCTCGTCGTCAGTCGCCCCCGGCTTGAGCGACATCGCCATCGCCTGGGCGGCGTTGTTGGCCGAGGTGTCGTAATCGGCGGCGAGGCGAACCTTGGTGCCCCGCGCGCCGATATCCATCAGGCCCTTGGTGTAGGTGGCGGCAAGGTGGTCGATGGCCGCTTCTCCGGCCCGCCGCGCCATGTCGTTGGGCGCGGTCTCCAATTGCTGGGCCTTCCATTCCGGGAGCCAGGACGCCGTCTTCGCGACGAAATCCGGCTGGCCGGAATCGGGCGAATTTTCGGCGTCGAGCAGCTTCTGATGGAAGTTCAGGTCGGCCTGGGTCGAGGCCTTCGCCAGCCAGGATTTCGCCTCTTCCATATCTTGCCGCTGCTGCTCCAGCCTTTCGGCCTGGGCGATCTTGACTCCGGCATCGGCGAGTTGCCCAAACCCCTGGGCAAGCTTGTCGCCGCCCTGCATGCCGCCACCGAACGCGGCGGCCGGCGGGACGAAGTTCGAGGCCGGCAGCGGGGCGGCGGTGGCCTGGACCTGGGGGGCAAACAGACGAGCCATATCAGCGCGCCCTTAGGGCGAAGTTAGAGGGCTTCATGGTCAGTCTCCAAAGAAGCTGCTGTTGCCGATCCGAAGCGGCGATCGCGTCCCGTATCGCCGCAAGGTGCTGGTGGTGAGCAGGTCACTTGCCGACCCGGCGCTCGAGTCCGCCGCCGCGCTGTCGCCCAACCCCGAGCCCGCAAGCGAACTGCCGATCTTGCCAAGGCCGCTGACCGCGCCGCCGATCTGGGCCCAGGTGGTGTCCACGTTGTCGGCGGCGGTGCTGTACCAACTCGCCTGACTGTCGTAATTGGCCTTTTGTTGCCAATATTGGTTGGCCTGGGATTGGTAATTGTTGCGGACGTTGAGCGCGTCTACCTCACCCACCGCCGCTTGGGTGGCGAAGCCCTCGACCAGGGTGTCGCTGCCGACATCCAGGCCCGACGCGCCAGCCTCGGCGCGCATCTGCCCCAACTGTTGGCTATTGATGACCCGCTGGCGCTGTTCGGCGGATCGGCCGGCGTCTTCGGTGGCCCGGGCGTTCTGCTCCATGAAGGTCGCGTTCGCCCGGGCCTGATCGGCCTGATAGCGGTATTGCTTGCGCTGGGCGTCGGCCTGCTGCTCGGTCTGGATCGCGTTGACGACGGTCCCGGCGGCGGCGGCGACGGCGGCGATGATCCCGCCAACGGCGGCGACGGATCCCATGGGTCAGCCCTCCTTCAAATCGATGGTGAAAAGCTGTCCATCCGGCTGTCCACCCAGCCGCCGGATCATTGCCGCCTGCCGGCCACCCGCCCCCACCACCCCGGCCCGCAGATGGGCGCGGGCCACGCCCCGGGCGCGCAGCCCGTCGAGCGCGGCGCGGTACAGCCGCAACCCGGCCGCTCCCCGCCACCCCGGGCGGAGATAGACCATGCCCCGGGTGGCGGTCAGGTCGCGGCCGTTGATGGATGGGGAGAGCAGAAACGTGATGTAGCCGACCAGATGCCGGCCGGCCCACGCCCCGGTGATCTGGAGCAGCCCGGCGGCGGCAACCTGATCGAGCAGGGGCAGGTTGGGGTCGTAGGTCTCGCCCGGATAAGCCGGCCCGACCTCGCGGAAATGCCGGGCACCGAGCTCGATCGCGCCGCCTTCGAGCGCCTCGGTCCAGCTCGTGTCGCGGATCTCGACCGGCCGACTCATGTCGGCG
>JBDLVO010000162.1:0-2608 GCA_039804805.1 Pseudomonadota bacterium | reverse complement strand
CGGGCGGGGTGGCGGCGGGCTGGGCGGCCGGGTCGCCGGTCAGCAGGGTGCCGGGCTCGGCCTGCGCGGCATCGGTCGGAGCCGCAGGGGTGGCGGGGGCAGCCGGAGCCGGCGCGGCAGGAGACCCGCCGCCACCGCCCTCATCGGCGGCGCGGACGGGGGCGGGGAAACGGCGGTGCATGGCGGGGTTACTCCTCGGTGGCGGAAAGGACGGCGGCCAGCCGCCCGGGGGCGGCGGATCGGATGAGGGCGAGCAGGCGCAGGCCGGCGTCGCGTCCCCCGGCGGCGTAGGCCATCGACAACGCGTCCCCGTGGCCGGCCGGCTCCAAGGCTCGTGTCTCGGCCAGCCAGTGGCGCACCAGACGGATACCCTCGGGGCGGGAAAGAGCGGTGGCGATGTCCTGCTCAAGCGGGGTCATGCCGCACCTCCACCGGTGACGTTGTTGAGGATGCCGGTCAGCGCGCTCGGCCTGGTGGTGTCGGTGCGCGACAGCAGCTCCGCCCCGGCGGCGCCCTGCTGCATCATCGCCATCGCCTGCTGCGCCTGCTGCGCCTGGGCGCGGCCCTGGCGCATCTGCGCCACCTGATCGTCGGGGCGGAGGAGTTGCGGGTCGGCCCCGATGACATCCGCGTATTTGTCCACCGCCACGTCGAAATCGACCTTGTCGAGGATCGCAGGGTCAGCCTGGGCGAGATTGCCGACGAATCCGCACATCCGCTCGATTGCCCCGGCGGCGACGGCGCGCTGCGCTTGGGCCAGCATCGAGATGTACTTGATCTTGGGGGGCGCCTTGGCCAGGGCGGCAGGGGGCGGCGGGATCAGGCCTGCGCGGACGGCGATGGCGAAGACGCGCTTGATCAGCGGGTCGAGCAGTTCGTGATGCAGCCGCTCCAGCACCGGCCCCAGCATCAACAGCTTTTCCTCGCGGCGGGCGTTGATCTCGGTGGCGGTGATCCCGGAGCGATCGTCCTGGCTGATCATCAGCCACAGATCGACGTAGAAGGCGTCGCGGATGCGGCGGCGCACGAAGTCCATGTCCTGCTGCATTTCGCCCAGGCGGGGTTGCACCACCTGGACCGGAGTGACCTGAGCCGGGCCATTGACTTGGTCGAAAAAATTCAAGCCGCCCGGATCGAGGTTGGGCCGACTGCTCGCCTTGAGCCCGGGCGGGACATTGACCGCGGGGTCGACCATCTTTTCGATCGCGCGGCCCTTCTTCTTCTCCTGGGCCTGGAGCTGCTGCGCGTCCCCGAGCGCGTCCATCGCCGGGCCGATGCCGTAGATGTCGCCCGGGGTTAGGTTCCAGCGCGGGCACATCGCCGGGAACTCGTCGAAGCCGCTGGTTCTCAGCAGCCGGTCGTCGGGCGCGCCGATCTCGATCCAGACCGAGCGCCACGGCTTGCGCCAGGCCAGGCTGGGGCCGGGTCGATGGTCGCGGTTGGGCTCGATTGCCTGGAGCACCTCGATCCAGGCGTCGAGCTTGCCATTCTCGTGCAACGACCGCGTGGCGGGAGAAATCGCTGACCAATCCCGCTCTTTCCCGGACAGCGGCGCGAACTCGTCCACCAGCTGCGCGACGGTCATGGAATAGCTGCGATACAGCGTGTCCACCTTCCCGGTCTTGCCGGTCGAGACGTAATATTGCCCGGCGGTCAGGGTCTCGCAGGTGATGACGTCGGTCTCATCGGACAGCACCACCATCGCGGCGGTGCCGAAGGCGGACAGTTCCTCGTAGACCGAGGCCAGCGCGTCATAGGCGTTCGAGGCGCTGAAGATGTCCTGCAACAGGGCCGTGCAGCGGGCCAGCCACAGCTTGACCTCATCATCGTCCTGTACCCCCGGCTGCGCGGCGGCAAGGCTGAACCAGGGCCGCGCCGGGCTGGTGATTCCGCTCATCAGCCCGGCGGCCATGGTGCGCAACGCCAGGGTGCCGGTGTTGTCGATGATCTTGCGGTTGCGGCGGGCGCCCTTGTTGCGGTCGGTGGTCAGCCAGCGGCCGCGGCGGGGCAGGATTACGTCCGCGATCTCGCGCCAGTCCGATTCCCAGGATGCGCGTTCCGTCTTGAGCGCCTCCAGCCGGCTCAGGCAGGCGCGGCGGATCTCGCGCGGATCCATCCTCATTGCCCCAGCAGGCTTTTCTTGGCGGTGCCGACCGGGGCGGCATCGCCCTCGCCGCTGGTCAGGATGGTGCTGCTGGTGCCGGCGGCGGCACTGCGCTTGCGGGTGCTCTCGTAGGCGTCCTGCACCGCGCTGTCGGCGTAGTTCGCCGCCTTGGTCGCCACGGTCGTCGCAACCGCCGGGGTCGACGACCCCCCTCCGCCAAATCCCATGATCAATCCTCCCGAGGGGCCGGGCCAAAGCCGGCCGCGTAATGCAGGACGCCATCGCCGCTCTGGTGCCGGCTGACCGGCGCGGCGAAGGTCAGCGCCAGCGCGTCGGCGCGGTTGGGGGAGGGCAGGCCTCGGCTCTTCATCGCTTCCTTGCCTTCCAACTGGATCTTGCCGTCGAGCCGGGCGACGGTCTCGGGACCAACCAGATCCTGGTAGAGCGTGGCGTCGGTCGGGTCGATCGCGCCGCCCTGCTTCAGCCAGTCGCGCATCTCGCGCC
>JBDLVO010000161.1:0-8146 GCA_039804805.1 Pseudomonadota bacterium | reverse complement strand
TCACCCTGCCCCAGGGGGTCAATTTCGTGCTGTCTTCGATGAAGATGATGCGCGGGGGCGAGATCTTCGTCCCCAAGATCCCCAGCATGTCGATGACCGACCTCGCCAGCGTGATGGGCGCTGGCATGCCGCAACGCATCGTCGGCATCCGTCCGGGCGAAAAGCTGCATGAAGCGCTGATTTCGCGCGACGACGCCCGCCTGACCCGGGAATTGACCGACCGTTACATCGTGTTGCCGGCGATCCGCGGATGGAGCGTCGGCGATCCGACCTTCCCCGGCGATCGCCCGGTCGACGAGGAATTCGCCTATGCCAGCGACACCAATCAGGAATGGCTCGACGCCGACGGGCTGGGCCGGCTGCTGACGCTCGCCCAGGCATGACCCCGCCGTTCCTGCCCTATGGCCGCCAGGGCATTGATGACGGCGACATCGCGGCCGTGGCCGAGGTTCTGCGCGGCCCCGCCCTGACCTGCGGTCCAATGGTGGACCGGTTCGAAATGGCGCTGGCCGCCACCGTCGACGCACCAGCGGCGGTGGTCTGTTCCAGCGGCACCGCCGCCCTGCATCTGGCCACACTGGCCCTCGCCCTCGGCCCGGGGGACTGGGTCGCGGTCCCGGCGATCACCTTCGCAGCCACCGCCAACGCCGCCCGCTATGTCGGGGCCGAGGTTGCTTTCGTCGATGTCGATCCCGACACCGGCCTGATCGATCCGGCCGACCTTGCCCGGGTCATGGCCGACAAGCCGATCAAGGCGGTTCTGCCGGTCCATCTCGCCGGCCAGGCCGCCGACATGGCGGCCCTGGCCGCCCTGACCACCCCGACCGGTGCGGCGCTGGTCGAGGATGCCTGCCATGCCCTCGGCAGTGCGGTCGGCGGGATCCCGGTCGGCGCGGGACATCATTCGGCGATGACGGTGTTCTCGTTCCACCCGGTCAAGACCATCTGCATGGGCGAGGGCGGCGCGCTGACCACCCGCGATCCCGCCCTGGCCGAGCGTCTGCGGCGGCTGCGCAGCCACGGCATCACCCGAGAGCCGGCCCGGTTCGAAGATCATGATGCCGCGTTCGAGGACGGGATGGCCCGGCCCCATTATTACGAAATGCAGGAATTGGGTTTCAATTACCGGGCCAGCGATCTGCATTGCGCCCTCGGCCTCAGCCAGCTTGGCCGACTGGGGGATTTCGTCGCCGCCCGCGCCCGCCTGATCGCCCGCTACGACGCGGCGCTGGCCCCGCTGGCACCGCTGGTCCGACCAATGTCACGCCTCCCCGGCCAGACGCCCGGCTGGCACCTCGGCGTGGTGGCTATCGATTTCGCCCGCGCCGGCATCAGCCGGGCCGAAGTGATGCGGGCGCTGCATCGTCACGGCATCGGCAGTCAGGTTCATTACATCCCGGTGCCCGACCAGCCCTATTACCGCCGTCGCTATGGCAAACTGTCTCTGCCCGGGGCCGAACGCTATTATCAACGCTGCCTGTCGCTGCCGCTGTTCCCGGCGATGACCGAAGCGGATGTTGACCGGGTGGTCGCCACACTGGCCGCCATCCTGGGTGGCGAATAGCCTACGCGCCGGGCGGCAAACCGACCATCGACAGGGAAGCGCGTGATGCGTCAGGTCGCGATCATTCAGTCCCGGCTGGGATCGAGCCGGCTGCCCGGCAAGTCGCTGATGGATCTCGGCGGACGGCCGGTGCTGGCCTGGGTGGTGGCGGCGGCGCGGGCGGTGCCGGGACTCGACGCGGTGGCGGTGGCGACCAGCGACCGTGCCGACGACGATCCGATTGCCGCCTGGTGCGCCGAAGCCGGGGTGGCCTGCCACCGTGGCCCGGAAAACGACGTGCTGGCCCGCTATGCCCTGGCGGCGCGAGCGGAGCGGGCCGACGTGGTGATGCGGCTGACCGGGGATTGTCCGCTGCTCGATCCGGCGGTCTGCGATCAGGTCCTGGCCTTGCGGACACGCAGCGGCGCCGACTACGCCAGCAACGTCGATCCGCACACCTGGCCACATGGGCTCGATTGCGAGGCCTTCACCGCCGAGGCGCTGTTCGCCGCCGAGCGCGAAGCCCGGCTCCCGACCGAGCGCGAACACGTCACCCCGTTCCTGCGCGCCCACCGCGACCGGTTCCACGCCGCCAACCTGCCCTGCCCCATTCCGGGCCTGCGGGATGAACGCTGGACCCTGGATCATGCCGAGGATCTCGCCCTGTTGCAGGCCCTGGTCGCCCGCCTGCCCTTGGGGCGGCCCGCCTCCTATCCCGAGGTGCTGCGGGTCCTCGACGCCGAGCCCGGCCTGCGCGGCCTCAACGCCGCGATCGGACATGACGAGGGCTGGGTCATCTCGTTGTTGAAGGAACCGCCCCGGCTGCTCCCCGCCGCCCCGCCGGGCCTTCGCCTCAGCCACGCCCATCGCGGCCGCTGCTGGGATGGCGACGGCGTCGATTACGTCGATCTGACCGGACGCCCGCATCCCCTGCTTTATGGTCAGCGCGACCCCGAGATCGACGATGCCCTGCGCCGGCAACTCGGCGCCGGCACCGGCTTTGCCGCCCCTACCTTCGCCGAGGAACGACTCGTCGACCGGCTGCGCGGGCGTTTCGCCGGAGCCGAACAGGCCATTCTGGCGGCGGACGGTGACGCCGCCGCCGCCGCCGCGATCGACCTCGCCCGCGCCGCCACCGGCCACCGCCACCTGCTGGTGCTGGACGACGCGGCGCTGCCGGCCGGAGAGACGGCGGCGGAACGGATCGGCCCGGCCGAACTGGCCCGACATCTCGCCGATCCGGCCGGTCCAGTCGCCGCCGTGATTCTCGACCCCGCCGACTGGGAAGCGGGTCCGCCGCCCGACCTCGCCACCACGGTTCACGCCGCCGGGGCACTGCTGTTGTATGACGGCCGGATCGCCGCCTTGCGTCTCGCCGCCCTCGACCGCCCGCACGCCGATGGGCCGAAGCCCGATCTGCTGTGGTTGGGCGAATCGCTGGCACATGGCCTGCCCTGGGGAGCGGTGCTCGGCCGCGCCGATCTGCTGATCCGCCCCTCTTTGCCCGTCGCCCGCCCCGCCGGAGGCGCCCTGGCGGTCGCGGCCGCCCATGCCGTACTCGACAAGGCCGACCGCACCCCTCCGGCGACGGCGATCGCCCGCGCCGGACAGGCGCTGGCCGAGGGCATCGCCCGCAGCCTCGCCGCCCATGGCCTGGGCGGGTTGATCTCCCTGCGCGGTCCGGCCGGCTGGACTCGGATCGGCGCTCCGCCGGCATTGGCCTCCCGCCTGTCGGCCGAACTACGCCGGGCCCGGCTGCTGTGCGACGATGTTCTCGCCGTCACCGCCGCCCACGATGCCGCCGACATCGCCCTGGCCCTCGCCGCCTGGGACCGGGCCGCCACCATGTTATCCGAAACGGAACCGGCACGATGAAGGCCTCCTCGCCCCGCCGGGCGGTGATCCGCGCCGATGCCGGCCCGGGGATCGGCGGCGGGCATGTCTGCCGCTGCCTCGCCCTGGCCGCCGAATTGCGCGCGACGGGATGGGAGGTCGCTTTCGCCAGCGCCGCCGCCAGCCCCGCCACGGTGCCGGCTCTCGCCAGTTGGCCTCACCTGATCCTGGACGGCCCGCCCGAATCCGAGCCGGCGATGCTGGCCCGGCGCTGGACCGAGGGATGCGACCTGCTGGTCATCGATCATTACCACCGCGATGCCGGCTTCGAACGGGCCTGCCGACCGTGGGCACGACGGATCCTGGCCCTCGACGACGCGCCCGGCCGGCCACATGACGCCGACCTGCTGCTCGACCCGGCCCCGAACCGCACCCCCGGAGATTACGCCGAGTGGGTTCCGGCCGGCTGCCGCTGCCTGCTCGGGCCGGACCATGTCCTGTTGCGACCGGAATTCGACCGCTGGCGGACCTGGCGGCGAACCATTCCGCCGCGCGCGCGCCGCCTACTGGTGACGATCGGGCAAGCCGATCCGCTGGGATTGAGCGCGCGGCTCTTGCCATTGCTGGCGGCCCCGGCACGAAGCGGGTTCGAAGCCCGACTGGTGGTCGGCGGCGCCTTCCCGCCCCTACCCGCGCCCCCCCCCTCGCCATCGCTGACGCTGTTGTACGGGATCGACGACATGGCCGCGCTCATGGCCTGGGCCGATCTCGCCTTGATCGCCGCTGGCGGTACCTGCTGGGAAGCCTGCCGGCTCGGTTTGCCTCTGCTGGCGCTGACGGTTGCCGACAATCAAGCCGACAACGCCGCCGTCCTGGCCGCATCCGGCGCCGGCCGGGTCCTTGGCACGCCGGCCATGCTCGACGACGAAACGTTGCTGGCCGCGCTGACCGACCTTGCCGGCGACGCGCCAGCGCGGGCGGCAATGGCGGCCAGTGGCCGAAAGCTGATCGATGGCGCCGGCCGGGCCCGGGTGGTCGCGGCGCTGGAGGAGGCCGAATGACCGAACTGACCGATCCCGTCCGTCTGCGCCCGGCCACCCTCGCCGACACCGCGCGGATCTTCGCCTGGCAGACCAGCCCGGGATTACGCGCCTTCGCCCGCCATCCCGAGCCGCCCAACTGGGATGAGCACCAAAGCTGGATGACCCAGTGTCTTACCGACCCGCGCCGTCATCTGCTGGTGATCGAACATCGAGGCGCGCCGGCCGGCGTGCTGCGACTGGACGAGATCGACCATGACGGTCTCGCCGGGCGCGAGGTGTCGATCCTGATCGCCCCCGCCCATCATGGCCAGGGCGTCGCGACATTGGCGCTGCGCGCGGCGGTGGCGGGCTGGAACGATCGCCCCTTGCTGGCGGAAATCCGCCCGGACCACCTCGCCTCGATCCGCGCCTTCGCCAAGGCGGGCTTTCGTCCGCTCAATGAATCCTGGTATAGCTTCCCGCCCCGTGGACAAGGAGCCCCCCGATGAATCCTGGCGCCGTCACCATCGCCGGGCGCCCGATCGGTCCCGGCCACCCTCCCTATTTAATCGCCGAATTGTCCGGCAATCATGGCGGCGAGTTGTCACGAGCGCTGGCCCTGCTCGACGCGGCCAAGGCGGCGGGAGCCGATGCGGTCAAGCTTCAGACCTACACCGCCGATACGATGACGATCGACAGCCCCAACCCCGATTTCACCATTCACGGTGGATTGTGGGATGGATCGACGCTGTACCAGTTATACCAGCAGGCCCATACCCCGTGGGAATGGCATCGGCCGTTGGCTGACCATGCCCGCGCCCTCGGCCTGGCCCTGTTCAGCACCCCGTTCGATGAAAGCGCGGTGGCGTTCCTGGAACAACTCGACATGCCGGCCTACAAGATCGCCTCGTTCGAACTGGTCGATCTGCCCCTGATCGAACGGGTGGCGGCGACCGGCCAGCCGATGATCCTGTCCACCGGGATGGCCGACGAGGCGGAAATCGCGGCGGCCCTGGCCGCGGCGCGGCGGGGCGGATGCCGCGACCTGGTGCTGTTGCATTGCATTTCCGGCTACCCTACCCCGGTGGCCGAAGCCAATTTGCGGACCATTCCCGATCTCGCCACGCGTTTCGGCACCGTGGTCGGCCTGTCCGACCACACCCTGTCGAACGCGGTGGCGGTCGCGGCGGTGGCGCTGGGCGCGGCGGTGATCGAGAAGCACGTCACCCTGCGCCGGGCGGATGGGGGCCCCGACGCGGCCTTCTCGCTCGAACCGGCGGAACTGACCGCCTTGTGCCGCGACGCCCGCGCCGCCTGGGAGGCGCTGGGAACCGCCGGCTATCACCGCAAGCCGAGCGAGGAAGCCAACCTCGCCTTTCGCCGCTCGTTGTATGTCGTCGCCGACATCAAGGCCGGCGAGGCCTTCACTCCCGACAATCTGCGCCGCATCCGCCCCGGCTTCGGCCTGGCGCCCGCTCATTACCCCACCCTGCTCGGCCGGATCGCGACCCGGGACATTCCGCGCGGCACCGCCCTCGACTGGTCGATGGTGGCCGGCGCCCCGGCCTCCGGGCCCCGCCCCCAATGACCGAAACGCCTCTTCCCCGTCTCTATCTCGGCGCCGTCGATGACGCCTATACGCCCGGCCGCGACGCGGTGGCCGGGCCCTGGTGTCTGGTGGCGCACGGATTCGATACCGTCGCCGCGCAGCGTGACAGCTATGTCCCGGCCTATCCGGACGAGACGGTCAAGGCGGCGGACCGCCACCTCCAGGCGGCGGCGATCGCCGCCGAAACCGAACGCCTGACCCGCACCCTCAACCAGCGTCACGGCGTCACCCTCCCGTTGCGGTTCTGGCGGCTGGTGCTGGCGGCGCCGATTCTGGAAATCTGCACCCGGGTGATCGTGCGTCATCGCCTGTTCGCGCGCCTGATCGCCCGGCTGGGGGCGGAACCGCGCGAGGTGGTGGTACGGACCGGCCCCTTGCCGCGCCCGGCCTCCAGCGTCGATCTGATCCGCCGCCTGACCTTCGACCCCGATTTCTCGCTGGCGGTCGATTCCCGGATCCTCGCGGCGCTGCTGCCGCCCGGCTGGCGGCTGGTCCAGGCCCCGGCCCACAACGGTTCGGACGAAAAAACGCTCGCCCTGCGCGACGATGGCGCGGTTCGTCTGAGCCGAACCCAAGTGATCAAGATGTCGCTGGGGATCGGCGACATGGTCGAATCCCGCTGGGCCTCGGTGCTGATCGGCCTGAGCGCGACCCTGCTGCCGAAGCGGCGGGTCAAGCCCACGTCCCTTCCCTCCCCTTACCCCACCGACCGCCTCCCCGATCCGGCGGTGATGGGCGTGATCGAGGGTTTGATCGACGACCTGCTGCCCCAATCCTTCGCGACCGATTTTCCCGCGCTGTTGGCACAGGCGCGCCGGGTGAAATTCCTCCCCGGCCGCTGGCGGGTCGGCGTGCTCAATCGCTGGAACGATGTCGAGAAATGCGTCACCGCCCTGGCGCGGGAAGCCGGGGAACGCATCATGCAAGTCCAGCATGGCAGCGTCAATTATGGCCATATCGAGCATTCGCCGACCGCTTGGTACTGCGAATATGCCGAATGCGAGGCCTTTGCCACCTGGGGCTGGCGTGGTCAGGGGGACTATCCCGGCCGTTTCCTGTCGCTGCCGTCGCCCTGGCTCAGCCGCCATGCCGACCGTCACCGGGAGCGGAGCCCCGACGTCATCCTCGTCGCGCAATCGACCCGCTTCAACCTGACCCGGCTGGATGCGGGCCAGGACCCGTTGACTCACCTCCTCCATATCGAGAACTACCTGAAACTGATCGCGGCACTACCCGACGAAATCCGCGACCATCTGCTTTACCGTCCCTATCGCCATGCCATCGCCGACATCGACGAGGCGGCGGTGGTCCAGCAGCGCTTCCCGTCGCTTCGCCTGCTGGAAGGCAATCTGCACCAGGCCCTGCTGGGGTGCCGGCTCACCATCGCCGACAATCCCAGTACCTCGCTCAGCCTGGCGATGGCGGCCAACACCCCGATCCTGGCCTATTGGGATGACGCCGATTATCCGCCGCCGCCCCAGGCGCGGCCCATCTACCAGCGCGCCCGCGCCGCGGGATTGCTGCACACCACCCCCGAGGCGGTCGCCCGGACCCTGAGCGCGATCTGGCCCGATGTCACCGGATGGTGGCACGCGGCCGAGAGGCAGTCCGTCCGCAGGGACTGGTGCGCCCAATTCGCCAAGGCCGACCGCGCTTGGCCGCTCGCCTGGGTCCAGGCCCTGCGGCCGACCGGAGCGGAGGCTTGATCGTCTCGGTCGCGCCACCGGCAACGGAACCGCAGCGGCAAATTGGGCTTTCGCCCAAACCCAACCGGGGCGAGGCCCCGGACCCCCCTTGATTTTGAAAAAAAATGGAGGTCTGGAGGCGCCGGCCTCCAGGCGGGGCGTGGGGCGGCAGCCCCGCCGGGCCATCCGTCAATTGACACGATTCCTCGGGATGCCGTATCGGTAACGCCAGCGTGGATTCCCCCTCCAGACCCTCAGCGACCGGAAGGCAGGGAGATCCCCGGTGAGTGCGGTCGAGCCATGCCACCGGCCGGCACAAAGCTTTTTTCCTTTTTTCACTGGCAGACAGCTAGGTATCCGGCCATGAAGTTCCATTCCGTCGATGAAAAATACCTCGCGCGGCGCAAGCAGCTTTCCGAGTCCTGGGGCGAGCGGGAGGTGTGGAGCGTCATCG
>JBDLVO010000160.1:0-3812 GCA_039804805.1 Pseudomonadota bacterium | reverse complement strand
ACCCGCTGTTCGTACTGGTCGCCGCCCTGCCCCTGCTGCTCCGCTGGGCCGGGCTGCCGCCGGACCTGATCCGCCTGCCGATAATCGATTCCCTGGCGGTGTACGGGCGCCAGATCGCCCTGATCGACCCCGGGCACGGGATGTTGTGGACCGTGCGGGTCGAGATCGTCTTTTACGGCGTGTTCGTGGCGATCTGGCTGCTGCACCGGGCCATCGGCCACCGTTGGATCACCGCCCTGCTGCTGACCGTGGCGGCGGTGGCGATGGAAATCGACCAGACCAGCTTCTGGTTCTCCCCGCTCAATTATCTCCGCCATTTCCTCTATGGCGTGATCCTCGCCCTGCTCCACCGGCCGGGGAACCACCCGCGCGTTGCCAATGGGCTGGCGATGCTGGCTCTGGCCACCCTGCCCCTCACCGTGCCGATGGTCTGGCGCCATTGGACCGGACATGCCGTCACCGCCTGGCAAAACCCGCTGGTCTCGTTGCAGATGCTGCTGCTGTTGAACGGGCTGCTGCACCCCCGCGGCGGGTTGGTCCCCTTGTTCGCCGCGGCGCCGATGCGCTGGATGGGGCAGATCTCCTATTCGACCTACCTGCTCCACCCCTTCATCCTCACCCTGCTGAAGGGCGTGCTCGGCCGCGACACCCACCCGGCCCTGGTCTTTCCGCTGTTCCTGCTGCTCACCCTGGCGTTGGCGCAGATCACTTACCAGCGGTTCGAATTGCCGATGCGGCGTTACTTCCAGCGCTTCCAGCAGGCGGCAACAACGAAGCCGCCGGACTCGGCCTGACGTTCTGATCGGAACGGCAGGGTTGGTAAAATTAATTGTCTATCAACAGGGTAGATTTTGCGCCCTGCCTTCGCTAGCATCACCGTCCGGTGATGCCTTTTTTTTGGTCACGGACGGGCGGTGAACATGGTCGGGCTGCGGATATCTTCGATCAGGGCGCGTATTCTTCTGCCGATTCTGCTGCTGATCGTGGGCGGGTTCGGCCTGATCATCGGGCTGGCCAGCGTCGAGGCGTTCGGCGACGCCAAGGCCAACGCGCTGGCGCTGATGCGCCAGACCGCCTTTGCCGCCGCCGGTCAGGTCCGCCAGATGATCGAATCCGGCCAGACCACCGCCCGCGCCAACGCGCTGTGGCTGGGGCGCGACGATCCGGCC
This sequence comes from Pseudomonadota bacterium, assembly GCA_039804805.1. GTDB lineage: Bacteria > Pseudomonadota > Alphaproteobacteria > Rhodospirillales > Magnetospirillaceae > Phaeospirillum. The sequence goes on along the minus strand of JBDLVO010000160.1, from coordinate 2,643 downwards.
AGCCTCGACCGCGCCACGGTGGCCGCCGACCTGCTGCGGATCCTGCACCAAAATCCCGGCGTGGTCGGGGTCTTCGCCGGCTTCGAACCCGATTTCGACCACCGCGACGCCGCCAATGCCGGCGGCAAATGGGGCGACGAGGCCGGCCGCTTCCTCGCCTACGCCTATCGCAAGTTCGGCGCCGAAACGGTCGAGATCACCCCGCTGACCGGCGATCCGGCCGAGCAATTCTGGTACCACACCCCGATCCGCGAGAAGCGCGAGGCGATCACCCCGCCCTATCTCGACGAGGCCGGCGGCCAGAAGACCCTGATGGTGTCGGCGGTGGCGCCGATCCTGTCCGGCGGCAAGGCGATCGGGGTCGCCACCGTCGATCTCGCCCTCAACCAGTTACAGCAGGATTTCGCCGCCCTCACCCCGATGGGCAGCGGCCGGGTCGGACTGGTGTCGCATGACCGCCGCTGGGTGGTCCCCGCCGGGGCCGGCGCGGTCGGGCAGGCGGTGGCCGAACCCGGCCTGCGCGCCGCGCTCGACCGCACCGCCCGGGGCGAGGTGGCCGAAACCGCGCTGACCGATCCCGCCGGGCGGGCGCAGCTCGCGGTGCTGGTGCCGATCCGGTTCGGCCGCGCCCCGGAAAGCTGGAGCGTGCTGATCGCCGTGCCCGAGGACACCGTGCTGGCGGCGGCGCGGGCGACCCGGACCCGGCTGATCCTGACGGGGGCCGGAGTGCTGGCGCTGGCGACCCTGCTCGCCCTCGGCCTCGGCAACGCCATCGCCCGGCCGATCCGCGCCCTGACCGGGGCGATGACCCGGCTGGCGGCGGGCGAACTCGACACCGCCGTCACCGGCACCGACCGCGGCGACGAGATCGGGGCGATGGCCCGCGCCGTCGCGGTGTTCAAGGACAACGCCCTGGCGATGGCGGCGCTGCGGCGCGAGGCCGACACCCAGGCCACCCAGGCCACCGAGCAGCGCCGCCGCCTGCTGATCGACACCGCCCAGGCGTTCGAAAACGAGGTGGCCGCCCTGGTGCGCTCGGTCGGCGACCGCACCCGCGCCCTGGAGGATGGGGCGCGGGGCATGGCCGACACCGCCGCCGGCGCCTCGGCCGGGGCCGACACCGTCGCCCGCGCCGCCGGCGAGGCCACCGACCGCGTCCACACCGTCGCCGCCGCCAGCGAGCAGCTCGCCGCCTCGATCGACGAGATCAGCGGTCAGGTCGGCCAATCGGCCCAGGTCGCCCGCGACGCCGCCGGCCAGCTCGACCGCAGCCGCCAGACCATCCTTGACCTCGCCCAGGCCGCCGAGCGGATCGGCGACGTGGTCGCCCTGATCACCGACATCGCCGCCCAGACCAATCTTCTGGCGCTCAACGCCACCATCGAGGCGGCGCGGGCCGGTGACGCCGGCAAGGGCTTCGCCGTCGTCGCCGGCGAGGTCAAGGGGCTGGCCAACCAGACCGCGCGGGCCACCGACGAGATTTCCGGCCAGATCGCGGCGGTGCAGGCCCGCACCCGCGACGCCGTCGCGGTGCTGGGCACGATCGGCGCCACCATCGACAGCGTCAACGCCATCTCGACCCAAATCTCCGCCGCGGTCGAGCAGCAATCCGCCGCCACCCGCGAAATCAGCCGCAACGTCCACCATGCCGCCGACGGCACCGCCGAGGTGTCGCGCGCCATCGCCGGCGTCAACGACGCCATGCGGCAAAACGGCAAGCGGGCGGCGGAAATGGAGGAATCGATGCAGCGGCTGGGGGCGGAAATGCGCGGGCTCGACACCCAGGTCGAGGCCTTCCTGGCGCGGATCCGGGCCTGACCGCCCTGGGCGCGGTCAGTCCCAGCGTTCGTGATAGGAAAAGGTCGGCAACCGCCAGCCGCGCCAGATCGCCAGCAGGCGCAGCACCAGTCCGGCCACCACGCTGATGGCGATGGCGATCGGCTCGGCGACGCCACAGACGGTCAGGCCGAGATAGAGCGCGCACACCGCCAGCGACACCAGCGCGTAAAGCTCGCGGCTGAACACGATCGGCACCTGATTGCACAGCACGTCGCGCAGGATGCCGCCGCAGATCCCGGTGATCATCCCGGACAGGATCACCACCGGGGTGGCGTAATCCATCTCCAGCGCCACCCGGCAGCCGATCAGCGAAAAGGCGGCCAGCCCCATCGCGTCCAGCACCAGGAACAGCCGCTTCAGCCGGACCATGTGGCGGGCGATCAGGGTGGTCAGCAGACCGGCCGACACCACCAGATAGATGGTGCCGGGATGCTGGGTCCAGCCGACCGGGAAATGGCCCAGCACCAGATCGCGGATGGTCCCGCCGCCCAGCGCGGTAACGAAGGCGATCACCACCACGCCGAAGAAATCGAGGTTGCGCTGGCCGGCGGCAAGCGCGCCCGACATCGCCTCGGCGGTGATCGCAATGAAATAAACCACGGTCAGCAGCATCCGCCACCGCCCTTTCCTGCCGATATCAGACGAAATCTCCCGTCTTGATCATCTCCGGGAAGATGGCCGTTTCGTGGCGAAGCCCCCTCCCCCGGCCGAGCCGGCCAGGATATCAGGCCGTGGCCAGACCGGCCGGGGGACGGGCGCGGTGCAGACGTTCCTGGGCGAGGTCCGCGCCGCCTGAGCGCCCCT
>JBDLVO010000159.1:0-7384 GCA_039804805.1 Pseudomonadota bacterium | reverse complement strand
AGCCCGGGCCTTCGCCCCGTTCGATGATGGCCGGGTAATAACGGATCGCCATCGTCTCTGCTCCTTACCTGATCTTGAGGCCGGTTTGGCGCTCGACGCTCTTGAGGGTGCCGATCTTCATGTCCTTCTCGGGGTGCTTGACCGTGACCCGGCCCGGCTTGGTCGGGTGCTTGAACTGGTGGTGCGATCCCTCGACGTTGACCAGACGCCACCCGTCCGCCTCAAGGGCCGGCGCGGGTGTTGCCGCGGGTGATCGAGCGCGAGCCCGAGGCCGTCCGGCGCGCTTTGGCGGAGACGGAGTGACGCCAAGCGGTGTCGCGGGACCCTCGGGGCCGTCGGTCCCCGGTCACAGATCGAGATCGACCAGCACCGGGACGTGATCGGACGGCTGCGGCCAGGCGCGGGCCTCGCGCGCGACCAGGGCGCCGCGCAGCCGGTCGCGCAGCGCCGGGGTGACCCAGATATGGTCGAGCCGGCGGCCGCGGTCGTTGCGGGTCCAGTCGGGCGAGCGGTAGCTCCACCACGTATAAAGCTTCTCGGTCTCCGGCACGAAGTGGCGCACCGCGTCGATCAGCGGCACCGTCGCCTGGAGCCGGGTCAGCGCCTCGACCTCGACCGGGGTGTGGCTGACCACGTCGAGCAATTGCTTGTGTGACCAGACGTCGTTTTCGAGCGGGGCGATGTTGAAGTCGCCGGCCAGGATCGCCGGGGCGTCGGGGCGCAGCTCGGCCGCCGCCCATTCGGTCAGCGCGCGCAGGAAATCGAGCTTGTGGGCGAATTTGGGATTGGTGTCGGGATCGGGGATGTCGCCGCCGGCCGGGACGTAGAGGCAATGCACCGCGGTGCCGTCCTCCAGTTCGGCGCCGAGGTGGCGGCGGTCGTCCTTGCCGCACCAGGAATGGCTGCGGATGTTGAGAAGCGGCCGGCGCGACAGCAGGGCCACCCCATTATAGCCCTTCATGCCGTGGAAGGCGACGTGGTCGAAGCCGAGGGCGCGGCAGGATTCGAGCGGGAACAGCTCGTCCGTCACCTTGATCTCCTGCAGGCACAGCAAATCGGGGCGCAGTTCGGCCACCAGCCGTTCGACCAGATCGAGCCGCAGCCGCAGCGAATTGACGTTCCAGGTCACCACGCGCACCGGGCGGCTCCATCGATGAATAAGGTCGGGCGGGGGAAGGGAAGGGGGGGGGCGGCGGGCGCCGCCCCGGGCAGGGGCTCAGCCCGCCTTGACCCCGACCACCAGATAATTGACCTCGAGATTGTCGGTCTCGCGCCAGACGTCGAGCAGCGGGGTGTAGGCGACGCCGACCTGACGGCGGGTTTCCACCCCGGCCGCGCGCAGCATGCGGGCGAATTCCGACGGGCGGACGAATTTGTGCCAGTCATGGGTGCCGCGCGGCAGCCAGCGCAGCACGTATTCGGCGCCGACCACCGCCAGCAGCCAGGCCTTGGGGGTGCGGTTCATGGTGGCGCCGACGAACATCCCGCCCGGCTTGAGGCGGGCGCAGGCGGCCTCCAGGAACAGGGCGACGTCGGTGACGTGCTCGACCACCTCCATCGACAGCACCACGTCGAACTGCAACTCGGGTTCGAGCTGCTCGGGGGTGGCGACGCGATAGGTCACCGGCACCCCCGATTTCTCGGCGTGCAGGCGGGCGATGGCGACGTTCTTCTCGCCGGCGTCGATCCCGGTGACGGTGAAGCCCATCTCGGCCAGCGGCTCCGACAGCAGGCCGCCGCCCGAGCCGACATCGAGCAGGGTCAGCCCCTCGAACGGCCGCGCCGCCTCGGGATCGCGGCCGAAATGACGGGCGAATTCGCGCCGCATGAAGGCCAGCCGCACCGGGTTGAACTTGTGCAGCGGCTTGAATTTGCCGTGGGGATCCCACCACGCTTCGGCCATGGCGGTGAAACGGGCGATTTCCTCCGGCGACGCGGTGCCCGGCTGAGACATCGGACCAAATCCTCCTTGTCGCGCCCGGCCGGGGCGGGCCGGGCGCTCTTGCTTCCGAACTTTCGACAGAGTATGAATACGCGCCCTTCCGGCGGCAACCGGGCATGTGAAAGTTTTGGAGGATCGGGGCGGGACTCCCGCTTTCCCCCCTTTCAGGCCGGGTGCCCACCGCAAACGCTCAAGGTCTCCTGAATGGCGCGCATCGTAATGAAATTCGGCGGCACCTCGGTTGCCGACATCGACCGCATCAAGAACGTCGCGCGCCGGGTCAAGCGCGAAGTCGAGGCCGGTCATCAGATCGCGGTGGTGGTGTCGGCGATGTCCGGGGTGACCAACCGGCTGGTCGGCTGGTGCAATCAGATGGCGCCGTTGCCTGATCCGCGTGAATATGACACCGTGGTGGCGACCGGCGAGCAGGTGACCGTCGGGCTGTTGGCGATCGGCTTGCAGGAACTCGGCCTCGACGCCCGGTCGTGGTGCGGCTGGCAGGTGCCGATCCGCAGCGACGGCGTCCACGGCAAGGCCCGGATCGATTCGATCGACACCACCCGGATGGTGGCGGCGATGCAGGCCGGGCAGGTGGCGGTGGTCGCCGGGTTCCAGGCGGTCGGTCCGGAGGAACGGATCAGCACGCTGGGCCGGGGCGGCTCCGACACCTCGGCGGTGGCGCTGGCGGCGGCGCTCGGCGCCGACCGCTGCGATATCTATACCGACGTCGACGGGATCTACACCACCGATCCCCGCATCGTCGCCAAGGCGCGCAAGCTCGACCGCATCACCTACGAGGAGATGCTCGAACTGGCCTCGGTCGGCGCCAAGGTGTTGCAGACCCGGTCGGTCGAGATGGCGATGAAGCACCGGGTGCGGGTTCAGGTCCTCTCCAGTTTCGAGGACAAGCCCGGCACCCTGGTTTGTGACGAGGATGAGATCGTGGAAAAGGAACTGGTGAGCGGCATCGCCTACAGCCGCGACGAGACCAAGGTCACCCTGACCCGGGTGCCCGACCGCCCCGGCATCGCCGCCGCGATCTTCGGCCCGCTGGCCGAGGCGGCGGTCAATGTCGACATGATCGTCCAGAACGTGTCGGAGGACGGCCGGTTCACCGACCTGACCTTCACCATCCCCCATCCCGACCTCGAACGCACCCGTCAGGTGCTCGATTCGGCGCGGGGCGATCTCGGCTACGAGCGGCTGGTCGCCGATGCCGACGTGGTCAAGGTGTCGGTGATCGGCGTCGGCATGCGCAGCCATCCCGGCATCGCCCAGAAGATGTTCCAGACCCTGGCTTCGGAAGGGATCAACATCCAGGTGATCTCGACCTCGGAAATCAAGATCAGCGTGCTGATCGCGGAAAAGTACACCGAATTGGCGCTGCGGGCGCTGCACACCGCCTACGGTCTCGACGCCGCCTGACGCGCGGCGGCATCTGGCGGCGACGGGCGCGCGCGTCCGGACCGGCCGTGGCGCAACCGGCGATGGATTAGAGGATCCGATGGACAAGGCGAGACAGCGGCTGGAGCTTTTGTGGCAGCGGGGCCGGGCGTTCCTCGGCACCGAGTTCGCCATCATGGGCGGGGCGATGTCGTGGATTTCGGAGCGCCATCTGGTCGCGGCGATCTCCAACGGCGGCGGCTTCGGGGTGCTGGCCAGCGGCACGATGACCCCCGAGCGGTTGGAAGAGGAGATCAGGGCCACCCAGGCGCTGACCGACAAGCCGTTCGGCGTCAACCTGATCACCATGCACCAGCAACTCGACGCGCTGATCGACGTCTGCGGCGCGCTCGGCGTCGGCCATGTCGTGCTGGCCGGCGGCCTGCCGACCACCGCCGCGATCCGCCGCGCCAAGGCCCATGGCGGCAAGGTGATGTGCTTCGCCCCCACCGTGCCGTTCGCCCGCAAGCTGGTGCGCACCGGCATCGACGCGCTGGTGATCGAGGGTACCGAGGCCGGCGGCCATATCGGCCCGGTTTCGACCAGCGTGCTGGCCCAGGAAATCCTGCCCGAGGTGCCCGAGGTGCCGGTGTTCGTCGCCGGCGGCATCGGCCGCGGCGAGGCGATGCTGTCCTATCTCGAGATGGGCGCCGCCGGTTGCCAGCTCGGCACCCGCTTCGTCTGCGCCACCGAATGCGTCGCCCATCCCAAGTTCAAGCAGGCCTTCCTCAAGGCGGCGGCGCGCGACGCGGTGCCCAGCGTCCAGGTCGATCCCCAGTTCCCGGTGATTCCGGTGCGGGCGCTGACCAATGCCGCCACCCGCCGTTTCGTCGAGTTCCAGCGGGAGGTGATCACCCGCTGCCGCTCGGGCGAACTGCCGGCCAAGGAGGCCCAGTTGCAGATCGAGCATTACTGGGCGGGCGCGCTGCGCCGCGCGGTGATCGACGGCGACGTCGAGAACGGCTCGCTGATGGCCGGCCAGAGCGTCGGCATGGTCACCCGCGAGCAGCCGACCGTCGAGATCCTGCGCGAGATGGTCGATCAGGCCCTTGCCGCCCTCGCCGCCCGGGAAGGGCGGTCGCTGGCCCTGGCCGGACAGTGAGCCGGCCGGAGCCGGCGACAGGAGCGCGACGATGGTGACTTCGGGGGCGACATCGGTGTCGCGGCGCCTGCTTGGGCGGTTGCGCGACGTGATGGCCGGCGGCGGCACGGCCCAGGAACGTCTCGACAAGGTGGTGACGCTGATCGCGCGCGACATGGTCGCCGAGGTCTGCTCCTGTTACGTGATGCGCGCCGGCGAGGTGCTTGAGCTGTTCGCCACCGAGGGGCTCAAGCGCGAATCCGTCCATCGCACCCGGCTGCGCGTCGCCGAGGGTCTGGTCGGCGACATCGCCGCCCACGCCCGCCCGCTGGCGCTGGCCGACGCCCAGGCCCATCCCCATTTCGCCTACCGCCCCGAAACCGGGGAAGAGGTCTATCACTCGCTGATGGGCGTGCCGATCATCCGCGGCTCGCGGGTGCTGGGCGTGCTGGTGGTGCAGAACCGCACCATGCGCCATTACACCGAGGAAGAGGTCGAGACCCTCGAGACGGTGGCGATGGTGCTGGCCGAGCTGGTCGCCTCGGGCGATCTGGTCGACCGCTCCGAACTGGTGCCGGTCGATGGCAACGCGGTGTTGCCGCTCCGGCTCGAAGGGGTGCGGCTCAATGGCGGGGTCGGGCTCGGCGTCGCCGTGCTGCACCGGCCGCGCATCGTCGTGCGCCGGCTGGTGGCCGAGGATCCCGACATCGAGATGGAGCGCCTGACCCGGGCGCTGGCGGCGATCAAGTCGCAGATCGACGTGCTGTTCACCCGGCCCGAACTGCGCGACGGCGAACACCGCGACGTGCTCGAAACCTACCGCATGTTCACCGAGGACAAGGGCTGGCTCAACCGGATCGGCGAGGCGGTGCGCACCGGCCTGACCGCCGAGGCCGGGGTGCAGAAGGTGCTCGACGACACCCGGGCCCGGATGAACCTGATCGCCGACGCCTACCTGCGCGAGCGGCTGCACGATTTCGAGGACCTCGCCAACCGTCTGTTGCAGCAATTGTCGGGCGACGACGAGGAAGGCGGCCGGGGCGGCGACCTGCCCGAGGCGGCGATCCTGGTCGCCCGCAACATCGGCCCGATGGAGCTGTTCGATTACGACCCGCGCCAGTTGCGCGGGCTGGTGCTGGAGGAGGGTTCGACCACCTCGCATGTCGCCATCGTCGCCCGCGCCCTCGACATTCCGGTGGTCGGCCGGGTCAAGGACGTGCTCGACATGATCGACAGCCTCGACCCGGTGATCTGCGACGGCGACAACGGCCAGGTGTTCATCCGCCCGCCCGACGACATCCGCGATTCGGTGGTCGAGGCGCTGAGCGAGCGCCAGCAGCGCCGCGCCGTCTATGCCCGGCTGCGCGATCTGCCGGCGGTGACGCGCGAGGGCATCCGCATCGCCCTCTACATGAATGCCGGCCTGCTGCTCGATCTCCAGCATCTGCACGAATGCGGTGCCGACGGCATCGGCCTCTACCGCACCGAACTGCCGTTCATGGCCCGCTCGGCGCTGCCCAACGTCGATGCCCAGACCCTGCTCTACCGCAAGATCCTCGATCAGGCCGAGGGCAAGCGGGTGGTGTTCCGCACCCTCGACGTCGGCGGCGACAAGGTGCTGCCCTACTGGAACCCGTCGGAGGAAGACAATCCGGCGCTGGGCTGGCGTTCGATCCGCATCACGCTCGACCGTCCAGCGGTGATGCGCCAGCAATTGCGCGCCCTGCTGCGCGCGGCGGCCGGGCGCGAGCTGTCGGTGATGTTCCCGATGGTGGCCGAGGTGGCCGAGCTGGTCCAGGCCCGCCGCATCCTCGACATCGAGATCGCCCGCGAGACCGCCGCCGGCAACCCGCTGCCGGACCGGATCCGGATCGGCACCATGCTGGAGGTGCCGGCGCTGGCGTTTCAGCTCGACGCGCTGCTGCCGCTGGTCGATTTCGTCTCGATCGGCTCGAACGACCTGACCCAGTTCCTGTTCGCGGTCGATCGCGGCAATCCCCGCATCGCCGAACGCTACGACCCGCTGTCGCCGGGGATGGTCCGCTTCATGCACATGGTGTCGGAGAAATGCCGCGCCCACGGCGTCGATCTGTCGGTGTGCGGCGAGATGGCCGCCCGTCCGATCGAGGCGATGACCCTGATCGGGGTCGGCATCCGCACTTTGTCGGTCACCGCCCCGGCGATCGGCCCGGTCAAGACCATGGTGCGCAGTCTCGATGTCGGCGCGCTCGAATCCTACCTGTTCACCCTGCTCGATTCGCGCGATCATTCGCTGCGTTCGCGCCTGCGCGGCTTCGCGATCGATCACGGCGTGTCGCTCTGACCGTGTCGGTCCGCCGTCCGGGCGGGGTTGCCCCCGTTCGGGGGAATTGCTAAACCAGGGCAGAGCTTGACGAGAAAGGTCCGCCACCGTGGACAGTCCCGCTTCCGACGATCCGATTCCGCCGGCGCATTCCGGTGATCCCGAGGCGGCCCCGGCCGTCGCGGCGGAACGGCCGGGCGGCGGCGCGGGATCGCTGGCCGATCGGCTGGCGGTGGGGCCGACGCTCCGTGCCGCCCGTGAGCGGCGGGGATGCAGCCTCGACGATTGCTCGCGCCAGTTATTCATCCGCCTGCCGTTCCTTCAGGCGCTGGAGGAGGGCCGCCACCGCGACCTGCCCGGCGGGGCCTATGCCGCCGGCTTCCTGCGCACCTACGCCGAATTCCTCGATCTCGACGCCGAGGAGCTGGTCCGCCGTTTCCGCGAGGAAGGGGCGGGCGGTTTCACCACCCGCACCGAGCTGGCCTTTCCCTCGCCGGTGTCGGAAGGGCGGATTCCCGGCGGCGCGGTGATCTTCCTCGGGCTGGTGCTGGCCGGCCTGACCTATGGCGGCTGGCTGCTGCTGTCGAGCCGGGAATCCCAGGTGGCCGAAATGGTG
>JBDLVO010000158.1:0-7711 GCA_039804805.1 Pseudomonadota bacterium | reverse complement strand
GAGAATCTCTACCGGCTGGCGCTGGCCACCGTCGGCGACCGCGCCGCCCAGGGGATCCATGCCCTGTTCGGGGTGGCGGCGGGAGCCCTCGCCGCCGCGCTGGCCAGCCGGCTCGGCGGCGACCGCGTCGTCGCCCTGGCCGCGTTCCTGCTGTTCGCGCTGATCCGCACCGTGATCTGGGAGGCCGGCACCACCCAGGTCGAACTGGCGCTGACCGGCTATGCGATGGCGGCGCTGCTGGCGACCCGGGTCGGGGCCGAGAGCCGCGACGGCCGCCTCGTCCTGCTGGCCGGCCTGCTGCTCGGGCTGGCGGTCAATTGCAAATATCTCGGCCTGCCGTTCGCTCTCGCGCTCGGGGCGGCGATGCTGATCGACGTGGCGGCGCGGCGGATCTCCCCCGCCGCCCTGCTCGGCGGCGCGGCGCTGGCCTTCGCCACCCTGGTCCCGCTGCTGTGGCGCAATTACGCCGCGATCGCCAATCCGATCTATCCGCTGTTCCATAACCTGATCGTGCCGGGGGCCTACGCTCCCTATGCCGAATCCCCCGCCGGGCTCGGCCGCAGCGAACGCTCGCTGTTGAACCTGCTGCGGGCGCCGTGGGACATCTTCATCTTCGCCACCCGCTATTTCGACGGGCAGGTGTTCGGCACGCCCTATCTGCTGGCGCTGGTCCCGGTCGGGGTGGCGGCGCTGCGCTCCCGGCTGGGGGCCTGGCGCGAGGGTCTGACCGCCGCGTTCTATTTCGTGTTGTGGTACCATCTGCTGTCGCAGCAGGTGCGCTTCCTGACCCCGCTGTTCCCGCTGCTGGCGGCGGTGGCGGCGATCGGGCTGGTGGCGCTGGCGCGGGCGGCGGCGGGGCGGCGGGCGATCGCCGCGCTGCTGGCGGTGTTCGCCCTGGTCGCCCTGGTCAATCAGGCGATGTTCGCCGGGGTCTATGCCCGGCTGCGCTTTCCCGCCGCGTTCGGTCAGCAATCGATCGAATCCTATCTGGCGATGCCGACGATCGAGGGGTCGCACCATGCCGCCTGCGGCTTCATCCGTTCCCGGCTGCAACCGGGCGAGAGCTATGTGATGGTGGCCGACATCCATTCCTATTACTGCCCGCAACAGCCGATGCTGACCGAATGGTTCCCGGACGAGGTTTCGCTGGTCGGCCGGCCCGGCCAGCCCCGGCCGCTCGACGCGGCGGCGGTGTTGGCCGGGTTCGAGCGTCACAAGGTCCGGCTGGTGGTGCTGTCCACCGCCACCGAATTGCGCAACACCGGCACCGGCGCGGTGGTCAACCTGCCGCGCGCCTCGCTGGCCGGCCTCCGCCTGCTGGAGGTGTTCGACCCGGTGCTGGCCGGGGCCACGCCGCTGTTCACCGAGCCCCGCCTCGCGGTCTATGACGCCGGCGACCTGATGGCGCGGCTGCGCGCCGTCACCGCCGCGCCGGGGGCTCCCGCCGCCGGCCGGGAGCCCGCGCCTTGACCGCCGCCTCCCGCCCGTCGCCGCTGGCCCTGGCCTTCGCCCTGGCCGCGCTGCTGACCCCGATGATGGCGGCGATCGTGCCGAAGGGGGTGGCGCCGCTGTTCGTGGTGGTCGGGCTGGCGGTGCTGCTGCTGTTCCGCCGCGCCCAGGGACATTGGCCCCGCCCCGATCGGGCGGCGCTGGCGGCGCTGGCCGCCCTCACCGCGCTCGGGCTGGCCAGTCTGGCCTGGACCCGCGGCCTGCCCGGCGACGGCGTGATGTGGCTGCGTCAGGCGGTGCCGCTGCTGCTGCTCGGCCCGGCGGTGGTCGCCGCCGCCGCCGTTCTGACCGCGCCGGAGCGCCTTCTGGTCGGCCGCGCCACGCTGGCCGGCTGCCTGCTCGGGCTCGGCGTCTATCTGTTCGGCCATTTCGGGCTCGGCCTGCGCACCCAGCCCGGGCTGGTCGCGGCGGCGATGATGAGCTGGCCGGCGCTGGCCGCCTGCGCCGCGACCGCGCGGCCGCGTCTGGCCGGCGGGCTGCTGCTGCTGGTGGTGACGGCGCTGGGGGTCGGGTTCGGCAGCCTGTCGGCGGCGCTGGTGATGGGGCTGGGGAGCGGGGCCGCCCTGGTCACCTGGCTCGCCCCCCGGCGCGGCCCGGTGCTGATCGCGGCGGCGCTGGCGGGATGGATCCTGGCGGTGCCGCTGGTCGCCACCCATCTGCCCACCCCGGAGGAGGCGGCCAACCGCCTGCCGATGATCGCCAGTTCGACGGTACACCGGCTGGCGATCTATCGCGGCACCGGCGAGTTGGTGATGCATGCGCCCTGGTTCGGCCAGGGGGTCAATGCCTCCCGCAGCCTGCCCGAGGGCCAGAACGAGATCATCAATTACGTGTTTTATGTCGGGGATAAACGCTTCTCGGCCCTGTCCGAACTGATCCCGCTCCACCCCCACAACGCCCTGCTGCAATTGTGGCTGGAACTGGGGCTGGCCGGGGCGGTGACGGCGATCCTGCTGCTGGCGACGGTGGTGCGGCTGGTCCTGCGCCGGACCGAGGGCGCGTCCCGGCTGTGGGCGATGGCCGCCCTGGCCGGGGTGTTCGGGGTGCTCAACGTCAGCTTCGGGGCGTGGCAGAGCTGGTGGCTGTGCCTGATGCTGGTGCTGGCCGCCACGGTGCGGGCGGTGTCGCCGCCGCCCGCGCCGCGCCCGTGACCGGGACGGCGGCCTAAGCCGCCGCCTCGATCCGGTCGCACAAGGCGTGGCCGATCAGGATGTGCATTTCCTGGATCCGCGCCGTCACCGGGCTGGGGACGATCAGCAGCGGCTCGGCCAGCCCGACCATCTCGCCGCCGTCGCGGCCGGAAAAGCCGGCGGCGACCAATCCGTTTTCGCGCGCGGCGCGCAGTCCCTTCAGCACGTTGGGGCTGCGCCCCGAGGTCGAGATGCCGATGGCGACGTCGCCCGGCCGCCCCAGCGCCTCGACCTGACGGGCATAGATGTCGTCGAACGACAGATCGTTGCCGCAGGCGGTGAGGATCGAGCTGTCGGTGGTCAGCGCCACCGCCGCCAAGGCCGGCCGGTTGACCCGGTAGCGTACCACCAGTTCGGCGGCGAGATGCTGGGCGTCGGCGGCGCTGCCGCCATTGCCGAAGAACAGGATCTTGCCGCCACGGTGCAGGGAGAGGATGCAGGCGTCGGTCAGACGCTGGAACGGCTCACGCACCGCCGGCCCGGTCTGGGCCAGTACCTCGGCGTGGGCGGCGATCTGCTCATCGAGAAAACGGGCGAACGGCATCGCGGCTCCTTTGGCTGTTCCCCCGATCCTCCCCCGGCCGGGGCCGGAACGCAACGGCCCGGTCGGGGAGGTCCAGGACCCTCAGGGTCCTGGCGGGTGCGGGCAGAGCCCGCGTGTGGGTGCGGTCAGGCCCGCTCGGGGAACAGCCCGAGCAACCCCTCGCGGCTGGCCGGGCAGACCCCGCGCTCGGTGATGAGGCCGGTGATCAGCCGGGCCGGGGTGACGTCGAAGCCGTAATTGACCGCCGGCGACCCGTCCGGCGACAGCTGCACCTCGACCAGGCTGCCGTCGGCGGCCTTGCCGGTGATGTGGGTCTGCTCGCGGGTCGAGCGCTGCTCGATCGGGATCTCGCGCACGCCGTCGGCGATGGTCCAGTCGATGGTCGGGCTGGGCAGGCCGACATAGAACGGCACCCCGTTGTCGTGGGCCGCCAGCGCCTTGAGATAGGTGCCGATCTTGTTGCAGACGTCGCCGTCGCGGGTGGTGCGGTCGGTGCCGACGATCACCAGATCGACCATGCCGTGCTGCATCAGGTGGCCGCCGGTATTGTCGGCGATCACGGTGTGCGGCACGCCGTGCCAGTTCAGCTCGCGCGCGGTCAGGCTGGCGCCCTGATTGCGCGGCCGGGTCTCGTCGACCCAGACATGGATCGGAATCCCGGCCTCGACCGCCTTGTAGACCGGGGCCAGCGCGGTGCCCCAATCGACGGTGGCCAGCCAGCCGGCGTTGCAATGGGTCAGCAGGTTGATCCGCTCGGCCCCCGCCGCCTTTTTCTTCTCCCACAGCGCGGCGATGATCGCGCAACCGGACTCGCCCAGCGCGGCGTTCTGCGCCACGTCGGCGTCGCAGATCGCGGCGGCGCGGGCATAGGCGGCGGCGACCCGCTCGCCCACCGGCAGCGGGGTCAGCGCCGCGATCATCTCGTCGAGCGCCCATTTGAGGTTGATCGCGGTCGGGCGGGTGGCGTGCAGCCGCTGATAGGCGGCGGCCAGCCCGGCATCCGAGGCGTCCTCGCGCGCGGCCAGCGCCAGCCCGTAGGCGGCGGCGGCGCCGATCAGCGGGGCGCCGCGCACCCACATCTCGCGGATCGCCGCCTCGGCCTCGGCCGAGCTGCGCAGGGTGATGACGACGAATTCGTGCGGCAGGCGGGTCTGGTCGATGATCTCGACCCCGGCGCCATCGGCGGCCAGCCAGATGGTGCGATAGGAAACCCCGTTGATCTTCATTCTTTCACGTCCCCCGGGTGCGGCGATGGGGGCAAACCTTAGCCGAACCCCTCCGCAGTGGACAAGGGGCGGCACCGGCGGGTAAAGCAGGGCCGTCCCGCCGGTGCGGGAGCGGAGGAAACAGACACGTCATGACCATCATCGCCATCGACGGCCCGGCGGCGGCGGGCAAGGGCACCCTGGCGCGGCGGCTGGCCGCGGCGCTCGGCTTCGATTATCTCGACACCGGCCTGATCTACCGCGCCGTCGGCATGGGCCTGGTCCGCGCCGGCCAGGATCCGGCCGACCCCGCCTTGGCCGAGGCGGCGGCGCGGGCGCTGAGCCCCGAGGCGCTGCGCGCCCCCGATCTGCGCGGCGACGACGCCGCCCAGGCGGCGTCGCAGGTGGCGGCGATTCCCGGGGTGCGCGCCGCCCTGCTCGACTTCCAGCGCCGCTTCGCCGCCACTCCGCCCGGCGGGCGCGGCGCGGTGCTCGACGGCCGCGACATCGGCACCGTGGTCTGCCCCGCCGCCGAAGTGAAGATGTTCGTCGATGCCTCGGTCGAAAAGCGGGCCGAGCGGCGGCTGAAGGAGTTGCAGGCGGCCGGGCGCGGGGGTATATACGCTGACGTTCTCGCCGACATGAAGGAGCGCGACGACCGCGACCGTAACCGGTCGGTCGCGCCCTTGAAGCCGGCGGAGGGCGCGTTGTTGCTGGATACCTCCGATCTCGACGCCGATCAGGCCTTCGCCGCGGCGCTGTCGCATCTGCGGGAGACGGGGATCGCCTGAGGCCAGCCCCAGCGCGTCGGACTTGACCGCCCGCCGTCCGGACTCTGCCCGGGCGGCGGTTTCGTTCGTTTCGGGGAGAGCGTCCCTCACGCTCGATAAAAGACCGCCGGATCCAACCGGCTGGCCGGTAACGCAGTGACACACGAAAGGAATTTCCACTCCATGACCACTTCCTCCCCTGTCGCGGGCGATGATTTCTCCGCCCTGCTCGACGAAACCCTGGGCGTCGGCGGCGCGTTCGAAGGCTCGGTGATCCGTGGCCTGATCGTCTCCATCGACGGCGACTACGCCGTGATCGACGTCGGCCTCAAGTCCGAAGGCCGCGTCCCGCTCAAGGAATTCGCCTCGGCCGGCCGTGCCGCCGAGATCAAGGCGGGCGACCGCGTCGACGTGTTCATCGAGCGCTACGAGGACCGCAACGGCGAAGTCGTGCTGTCGCGCGAAAAGGCCAAGCGCGAGGAAGCCTGGACCCTGCTCGAGAAGTCGTTCCAGGATCAGCAGCGCGTCAATGGCGTGATCTTCGGCCGGGTCAAGGGCGGCTTCACCGTCGATCTGTCCGGCGCCGTCGCCTTCCTGCCCGGCAGCCAGGTCGACATCCGCCCGGTCCGCGACATCACCCCGCTGCTCGGCACCACCCAGCCGTTCCAGATCCTCAAGATGGACCGCTCGCGTGGCAACATCGTCGTGTCGCGTCGCGCCGTGCTGGAAGAGACCCGCGCCGAACAGCGCAGCGAGCTGATCGAGAACCTCAAGGAAGGCCAGATCCTCGAGGGCGTGGTCAAGAACATCACCGATTACGGTGCGTTCGTCGATCTCGGCGGCGTTGACGGCCTGCTGCACGTCACCGACATCGCCTGGAAGCGCATCAACCACCCGTCCGAAGCGCTGCACATCGGCCAGACCGTCCGCGTCCAGGTCATCCGCTTCAACCCGGAAACCCAGCGCATCAGCCTCGGCATCAAGCAGCTCGACGCCGATCCGTGGGAGGGTGTCGAGTCGAAGTACCCGGTCAGCGCCAAGTTCACCGGCCGCGTGACCAACATCACCGATTACGGCGCGTTCGTCGAGCTGGAGCCGGGTGTCGAAGGTCTGGTCCACGTCTCCGAGATGTCCTGGACCAAGAAGAACGTCCACCCCGGCAAGATCGTTTCGACCTCGCAGGAAGTCGAAGTGATGGTGCTGGACGTCGATCCGCAGAAGCGCCGCATCAGCCTCGGCCTCAAGCAGACCATCTCCAACCCGTGGGAAAGCTTCCTCGAGCGCTTCCCGTCGGGCACCCAGGTCGAAGGCGAGATCAAGAACATCACCGAGTTCGGCCTGTTCATCGGCCTGCCCGGCGACATCGACGGCATGGTCCACATGTCCGACCTCGACTGGGAGAAGCCCGGCGACCTCGCCATCCAGGACTACAAGAAGGGTGACGTGGTCAAGGCCAAGGTTCTCGACGTCGATGTCGAGAAGGAGCGCATCAGCCTCGGCATCAAGCAGCTCTCTTCCGATCCGTTCCAGGACGCCATCGCCTCGATCAAGAAGGGCGACGTCGTTACCTGCACCGTGACCCACGTCAACGAGAACGGCATCGAAGTCGGCGTCGAGGGCCTGACCGGCTTGATCCGCAAGAGCGACCTGTCGCGCGAACGCTCCGAGCAGCGCCCCGAGCGCTTCGCGGTCGGCGAGAAGATCGACGCCAAGGTCACCGCGGTCGAAAAGGGGGCCCGCAAGGTCAGCCTGTCGATCAAGGCCCGCGAAGTCGAGGAAGAGAAGCAGGCGATGGCCGAGTACGGTTCGTCCGACTCGGGCGCTTCGCTCGGCGACATCCTCGGCGCCGCCATGCGTCGGGCCCAGGCGCAGGAAGAGAAGTAAACTTCTCGTCCCAGGCTTGAAAGGAATTGGCCCGGAACCGCAAGGTTCCGGGCCTTTTTCGCGGGCTCTGCCCGCACCCGCACGCGGGCTCTGCCCGCACCCGCCAGGAACCTGAGGTTCCTGGACCTCCCCGATTTACCTGTTCAATGAACCGTGTGGCCCGGCCCACACCGCCGCCGGGCGGTCGCCAACGGCAGTTGTTCCGGGGGGAACAGGGATGGTGCGAGAAACCGGTCGTGAAATTGAGCCAGATCGTCGCAGAACTCGCGGCACCCGGCCTCTTCCAGTTCGCGTCGGCTGCCATAGCCCCACAGCGCCCCGACCGGGGTGACGCCGTTCTCCAGCGCGCCGATCACGTCATAGGATCGGTCTCCCAGCATCAGGCATTGGTTGGGGAGAGCCGCGCTTTCCGAGAGGGCGCGGGCGATCAGCCCGGTCTTGGTGTCGCTTTCATCCAGACCCGCCCCGACGACTCCCTCCAGATCGCCGCCGATCCCCAGATTCGTCACCACTTGTTCGGCATATTTTTGCGGCTTCGAGGTTACCAGCCAGGAGTGATGCCCCTGCTGGCGGATCGAGGCGAGCAGGGCTGCGGCGCCGCGATACAAC
>JBDLVO010000157.1:0-2982 GCA_039804805.1 Pseudomonadota bacterium | reverse complement strand
ACCGCCCGCATCGCCCTCGTCGGCAATCCCAATTCCGGCAAGACCGCCCTGTTCAACGCCCTGACCGGCGCCCGCCAGAAGGTCGCCAACTATGCCGGCGTCACCGTCGAGCGCAAGGAGGGGATGTTCGTCAGCCCCGCCGGCACCCGCGTCACGGTGATCGACCTGCCCGGCACCTATTCGCTGCGGGCCCGCTCGCCCGACGAGGCGGTGACCCGCGACGTGGTGCTGGGCCGGCGCGGCGATGCCGAGATCCCCGACGCCATCGTCTGCGTCGCCGACGCCACCCGGCTGCAACTGACCCTGCGGCTGGTGCTGGAGATCAAGAAGCTCGGCCTGCCGGTGGTGCTGGCCCTCAACATGATCGACGAGGCCGAGCAGCAGGGCATCGCCGTCGATGCCGCCGAATTGTCGGCCGCGCTCGGCCTGCCGGTGGTGCCGACGGTGGCGATCCGCAAGGGCGGCATCGTCCCGCTGCTGGCCCAGCTCGACCGCACCCTGCGCCTGGCCGAGGCCGAGGGGCTGGCCCCCACGCCGTCGCGCTGCGGCTGGAGCGAGCCCAGCGCCCACGATCTGCGCGACTATCACCGCGAGGTCGAGGCGATCCTGGCCCGTTCGGTCGCCCGTCCGCCCGGGGCCCATCAAGCCACCCGCCGGATCGATCGCCTCCTGCTCCATCCCGCCGCCGGGCTGCCGATCCTGCTGGTCCTGCTGTTCGTGATGTTCCAGGCGGTGTTCTCCTGGGCGCGGCTGCCGATGGAGGGGATCGACGCCCTGCTGTCGCTGCTGAAGGGGGCGATCGAGGCCGGCCTCGCCGATGGGCCGCTGCGCAGCCTGCTGACCGACGGGGTGATCGGCGGCGTCGGCAGCGTGGTGATCTTCCTGCCCCAGATCCTGGTGCTGTTCCTGTTCATCCAGATCCTGGAGGATTCGGGCTACATGGCCCGCGCCGCCTTCCTGCTCGACAAGATGATGGGCGGCGTCGGGCTGCATGGCCGCGCCTTCATCCCGCTGCTGTCGAGCTTCGCCTGCGCGGTGCCGGGGATCATGGCCGCCCGCACCATCGAGAACCGCACCGACCGCATCGCCACCATCATGATCGCGCCGCTGATGACCTGTTCGGCCCGGCTGCCGGTCTATACCCTGATCATCGCCGCCTTCGTGCCGCACCGCGCCGTGCTGGGCGGCTGGGTCGGCCTGCCCGGGCTGGTGCTGTTCGCGCTCTACGCCGTCGGCATCCTGTCCGGCCTGCTGATCGCCTTCGTCCTCAAGCACACCGTGCTGACCGGCGCGCGCGAGCCGCTGCTGATGGAACTGCCGGCCTATCGCTGGCCGCGCCCGCGCAACGTCCTGCTCGGCCTCTACGAGCGCGGCCGCGCCTTCCTCACCCGCGCCGGCACCACCATCTTCGCCCTGATGGTGGTGGTGTGGGCGCTGGCGAGCTTCCCCGCCGCGCCCGACGGCGCGACCATGCCGGCGATTCATTATTCGATCGCCGGGATGATCGGCCACGCGCTGGAGCCGCTGCTGGCCCCGATCGGCTTCACCTGGCAGATCGCGGTGGCCCTGGTCCCCGGCATGGCGGCGCGCGAGGTCGCGGTCGGCGTGCTCGGCACCATCTATGCCTTGAGCGACAGCGGCGGCGGCGAGGGGCTGCGCGCCTCGCTGGCCGGGGTGCTGGCCCAGTCCTGGAGCCTGCCCACCGCGTTGTCGTTCCTGATGTGGTACGTGTTCGCGCCGCAATGCATCGCCACCCTCGGCGTGGTGCGGCGCGAACTTAATTCGGTGTGGTGGCCGGTGGCGATGTTCGCCGGGCTGATCAGCCTCGCCTACGCGGCGTCGTTCGTCACCTTCCGCGCCGCCACGATGCTGCTGGGAGGCTGAGGATGGTTCAGACCCTGTTGGCCGGTGCCGTGGTGGTCGCCGCCGGGCTGTGGCTGGGCTGGCGGGCGCTGGCCCGGGGCCGCCGCCGCGCCTGCCCCGGCTGCGGCCGCTGCGGCGGCAAGTAAGAGCGGGCTCCGCCCGCACCCGCCAGGAGCCAGCGGCTCCTGGACCTGCTTCGATTCAAGGGTTCCAAGGGCCCCCCGGCCCTTGGCGGGCGCGGGCGGAGCCCGCATCCAGCCTATCCCTGTGGCCGGGGATGGCGGCGGCCGTGTGGGTCGGTGACTTCGCGGGTCTGCTCGTCCCAGTAATCCGGCCCGACCGGGACCTTGCCGTAGCCGCCCGGGATATCGAGCACGTAGGTCGGCAAGGCGAAGCCGCTGATCCGGCCGCGCAGCGCCCGCATCAAGGCGCGGCCCTCGGCCAGGGTCGGGCGGAAATGGGCGGTGCCGGGGGCAAGGTCGGGATGGTGCAGGTAATAGGGCCGCACCCGCCGCCGCACCAGGGCGCGGAACAGGGTTTCCAGCGTCTCCGCGCGGTCGTTGATCCCCTTCAGCAACACGGTCTGGGCCAGCAGCGGCAGGCCGGCCTCGGCGAGCCGGGTCAGCGCGGCGTCGGTGGCCGGGCTCAGTTCGCGCGGGTGGTTGACATGGACCGCCACCCACACCGCCAGATCGGCGCCGGGCGGCGGGGTCAGCGCGGCGACCAGCGCCGGGGTGAGCCGCTCGGGCGCCGCCACCGGCAGGCGGGTATGGATCCGGATCAGGTCGAGTTGGGGCAGGGCGGCGAGGCGGGCGAACAGGGCGGCCAGGGTGTCGGCGCCGAGGGTCAGCGGGTCGCCGCCGGTCAGCACCACCTCGCGCAATTCGGGATGCGCGGCGATGTAGCCCAGCGCGGCGTCAAGCTCGGCCGGGGTCATGCGGACCGGGCCGGCGCCGACCCGGACGCGGCGGAAACAGAAGCGGCAATGGGCGGCGCAGGCCAGGGTCGGGGTCAGCAGCACCCGGTCGGGGTAGCGGTGGACGAGCCCCGGCAGCGGGCTGTAGGCTGCGTCGCCGATCGGGTCGGCGCGGTCCTCCGGGCGCAGATCGGTCTCCTCGG
>JBDLVO010000156.1:0-9621 GCA_039804805.1 Pseudomonadota bacterium | reverse complement strand
CCCGGCGCAATCGCCGCGCCTGCCGATCGACACCTTCTTCCGCTCGCTGGCGAGCGAATACGGGGAACGGGCGATCGGGGTCGTGCTCTCCGGGATGGGATCGGACGGAACCGCCGGCCTGCGCGCGATCAGAGAACAGGGAGGACTGACCCTGGCGCAGGATCCGGCCGGCGCCGCCTTTCCCAGCATGCCGGCCAGCGCGATTTCCATCGGCGCGGCCGACATCATCGCCCCGGCCGGCGGGCTGCCCGACCGGATCCTGACCTTCCTCGAACGCTCGCTTCTTCCGCCGGCCACCTCCCCCGCCGAGGAAAGCGAGGCCATGGGCGCGCTGGAGCAGATCCTGAGCCTGCTGCGGCACCGGACCGAGACGGATTTCTCGCCCTACAAAAAGTCAACGCTCTACCGTCGTGTCGAGCGGCGGGTTCTCCTCCACCAACTCGATTCGATCGCCGCCTACGTCAAATTCCTGCGGAACAACCCCAATGAGATCGACCTGCTCGCCAAGGAAATACTGATCGGGGTCACCAACTTCTTTCGCGATCCTCAGGTCTGGGAGGCGCTGAAGGCGCAGGCGTTTCCGGCACTGCTGGCGGCCCACCCCACCGGCAGGACGCTACGGGCCTGGGTTCCCGCCTGCTCGACCGGGGAAGAGGCCTATTCCCTGGCCATCGTCTTTCGCGAAGCGTTGGAGCAGTTGAAGCCGGCCGGACGGTTTGCGTTGCAGATCTATGCCACGGATCTCGATCACGAGGCGATCGTGCGCGCCCGTCAGGGCCTGTTTCCGGACAGCATCGCCGCCGAAGTCTCGCCCGAGCGCCTGAGCAAGTATTTCACATCCGATCAGAATGGCTATCGAATTTCCAAGGCGATTCGTGAAATGGTGACCTTTGCCCAGCAGAACATCATTTCCGATCCGCCCTTCACCCGGATCGACATCCTGAGCTGCCGTAACCTTCTGATTTATTTCAGTCCTGACTTGCAAAAGACGCTGCTGCCGCTGTTTCATTTCGCCCTCAACCCCGATGGAATCCTGCTGCTGGGGAGCGCGGAAACGGTCGGCGGCTTCAACTGGCTGTTCACGCAGATCGACCAGAAGGCTCGCCTCTACCGGCGGATCGACCATCCGGTCCTGCGCTCCGAAATCGGGTTCCCGTCGCGGTTCTTCTCCCCCTCGCCGAGCCGGGACGCCCCGCCGCCCAGCGACCGCCACGGCGAGAGTCTTCAGGCGGTGGTCGAACGGATCCTGCTGGAGCGGTTCTGCCCGGCGGCGGTGCTGGTCAACGCCGAGGGCGACATCCTGTACATCCACGGCCGCACCGGCCGGTTCCTGGAGCCGGCGGTCGGCAAGGCCAACCTCAACATCCACGCCATGGCCCGCGACGGCTTGCGGGCGTCGCTGACCACCGTCGTCAAGCGGGCCCTGCGCCAGACGGAACCGATCCATCTCCCCGGCATCCGGATCGTCGACGAAGAGGGCTCCCGCCTCGTCGACGTCGTGGTCCAGGGGATCGAATGCTCGCCCGCGCGCTCGAATCTCGCGTTGATCGCCCTGTCCGGGATCGAGCCGCCGCCGGTCAGGCGGAGAAGTCGGACCGGCAACGCCCAAGCCCAAAGCGCCCTGGCGCAGGAACTGATCATGACCCGGCAGGAGCTCGAACTGACCCGCTCCGAGATGCAGACCTCGCTCGAGGAACTGAAATCCGCCAACGAGGAACAGCAGGCGACCAACGAGGAACTGCAATCCGCCAATGAGGAGCTGACCACCTCGAAGGAGGAGATGCAGTCGATGAACGAGGAGCTGCACAGCGTCAACGCCGAATTGCAGGCCAAGATCGACGACCTGCTCTGGGTCAACAACGACATGCGCAACCTGCTCAACAGCACGGAAATCGCCACGATCTTCCTCGACGAGAACATGCAGGTGCGCCGGTTCACCCCCCATGCCACCCAATTGTTCAAGTTGATCCCCGGCGATGTCGGGCGGCCGCTGTCGGACATCGTCACCGACCTGATTTACCCCGAACTTCAGGCCGACGCGGCCGAGGTGCTGCGCACGTTGATCTTCGTCGAAAAACAGATCGCCACCCACGACACCCGGTGGGTCAAGGTGCGGATCATGCCCTACCGCACCCAGGACAACGTCATCGACGGCGTCGTGATCACCTTCATCGACATCACGGAAATCAAGCTTCTGGAAGCCGAAGTGCGGCGCCTGCGATCCCCGCCGCCCTGATCCTCGAGGGGGGGAGAGTCACCATGTCTGGCGAATCCGAGCGGAAGACCGAAAAGGAAGCATTGCGTCAAGCCGTCGAGCGGAGGATCGCCGCCACCTCCTCCCCCGGCGGCGACGCCGAGGACGCCGACCCGCGGCGGCTGCTGCATGAATTGCGGGTCCATCAGATCGAGCTGGAGATGCAGAACGACGCCTTGCAGGACGCCCGCCTGGAGGCAGAAAGCACGCTGGCGCTCTATCTTCGCCTTTATGAATACGCCCCGGTCGCCTATGTCACGCTGGGGGACGATGGTTCGATCCTCAAGGTCAACCGGGCGGCACTGACGTTGCTCCGCCTGACCTCCCTGCCGGCTCATCCGCTCCGGCTCGACGCGATGGCCGCCGCCCCCTCCTTGCCGGACGTGTCGGGCTTCGTCGAACACATCCTGGCCGGCGCGGCGGTTTCGGGGGTCGAGGCGACCCTGCGGGCGTCGGCGGACGGGACGGAAAAGACGGTGATCCTCGAAGGGCTGCCCGATCCGCAGGGCAGCGGCGGTCTGGTCGCCCTGATCGACGTCACCGAACTCAAGCAGACGCAGGAGGCACTCCGGCGCGCCAAGGGCGAGGCGGAACGGGCCAGCGCCGCCAAAACCCGGTTCCTGGGCGCGGTCAGCCACGATCTGCGCCAACCGTTGCAGACCATGTATCTGGTCAACGCGGTGCTGGAGCGCCATGCCGTCGACGCCAAGAGCCACGAGTTGATCGCCGGCCTGGAACGGGCGCTGGAATCGATGACGGGAGTGCTGGACGTGCTGCTCGACATCAACGAGATCGAGTCGGGCTTCGTCCAGCCGAAACCCCGGACGTTCTGCCTCGAGCCCCTGCTCGACCTGCTGACCCGGGAATTCGCCGGCCCCGCCCAGGCCAAGGGGCTCCGCCTGCGCCATGGTCCGTGCCGCCAGTTCGTCTACACCGACGAAAGATTGTTGACCCAGGTTCTGCGCAACCTGTTGTCGAACGCGATCAAATACACGACCCGGGGCGGCATCCTGCTCGGGGTGCGTCGCGCCGGCGACAGGCTCAGGATCGAGGTGTGCGACACCGGAATCGGGATTCCCGAGGACAAACTTGAGGTGATTTTCGAGGAATTCAACCAGATCAACAACCCGAGCCGCGACCGCAGTCAAGGCCTGGGCCTGGGTCTCGCCATCGTTCGCCGACAGGCCGAATTGCTGCACCATCCGTTCGGGGTGAGGTCGCGGCTGGGACGGGGATCGGTGTTCTGGATCGAAGTACCCCGGGCGGAGCGCGAAGGCGAAGAGGAACGCGATAAGGCGGAGCCGGCCGTGCCGCGCCGGAACAGCCTGCGTCAACGGACGGTACTGGTGGTCGAGGACAATCCGGCGATCGCCGCGCTGCTGGAAGGGGTTCTCTCGGCCGAGGGCGCCACGGTGATCTCCGCGCCGGACGGTGAAACGGCTCTCGCCCGCGCCGTCGCCGCGACCGAGGCGCCGGACCTCGTCGTCACCGACTACACCCTGCCGAACGGCATGACCGGACTGGAGGTGGTCGAGGCCCTGCGGACCGCCCTGTCGCGACCCGTGCCAGCGATCCTGCTCACCGGCGACGTGTCATGGGGAACGGCGCAAGCCGCCTCCGAGCAGAACAGATGCATCCGCCTGACCAAACCGGTGACGGTTCAAGCCTTGCTGGCCGCGATTCCAACCCTCCCGCCGCCCGGCCCGGCCACGACGGAGAAGGCTGCTCCGGCGGGGCCGACCGTGTTCGTCGTCGACGACGACCCGACTGTGCGCGAGGCGATGGCCGATCTGTTCTCGATCTGCGGATGGCCAGTCGAAGGCTATGCCGACGCGGAATCCTTCCTGGCCTCGGTCCCCCCGGACCGACCGGGATGCGTCCTGGTCGACGCGATGATGCCCGGCATGGGCGGGCTCGAACTGTTGCGCCGCCTCCATCTCCGGGAACGGAGACTGGCGACGATCGTCATGACGGGTCATGGCGACGTCGGGATGGCGGTGGCGGCGATGAAAGCCGGGGCGGCGGATTTCGTCGCCAAACCGGCCGATCCCGATGAATTGCGGGGCTTGGTCGCCCATGCCCTGCATCAGGATGCGGAAACCGACCCGGATTGCCTGCGCCGGTGCGAAGCCATCCGCCGCATCGCCGGTCTGACCTCGCGCGAACATCAGGTTCTCGACCTGCTGTTGGCGGGCCACTCGAACAAGATGGTGGCCCACCTGCTGACCATCAGCCAGCGCACGGTCGAGAACCACCGGGCGACGATCATGCACAAGACCAGTTCCAAGACGCTGCTCGACCTGTTCCGCACCGTCCTCGATGCCGGCGCCTGCCCGTCGGCTATCGCGCCACTTCCCCGGGAACGGGAGCCAGCACAACGTTGAACCGCGACAGGTCGATGGTCATCCGCGCCCGCAACGCCGTGCCCAACTCGATGAAGACCCGATCGCCATGACCGGCGAGACGCGACAGGAACCGTTCGAACTGCGGCAGATACGTGTCGGGCAGGTCCGTCGCCTTGAGGGTCAGGCGGATGCACGATTGATCCAGCAGCCGGCACAGATGGCGGGCCGCCGATGCAAAAAACCGGCGGTTCAGCCCCGCCCCCAGGGAGATGATCAGATCGGGGATGGCAAAGCGGGTCTGGCGGTTCACCCTCACCTCGCCTTGACGCAGATGTCGGGCGAGCACGGCCTGAGCCCGATCAAGGATTCCATCTTCCCCCTCGCCGTGGCGGTTCCACAAGTTGTCGCGTGCGAAGGCCCGCATCGACAGGCCGACGATCCAATCGGAAATCACCAGCGGAAACCGGGCCGGGCGGAAGGGGAACAGCGACCACAGGAAGCAGCGGATCCGGCGCAGACCGCCCGGCAGGATGCCGCGAACCAGCAGGCGCGCGACGATGGCCAGACTCTGGCGCAGGGGGTAACCACCGCCATAAACGGGGCTGACCAGGTAGCGGGCCTTGTTGCGAATACGTTGGGCGATGCCCTGGTCGCTCAGCAGGCGATGGTAGAGGGTGCGGTAGAGCGCCGCCATCTGCCCGTCATCGATCGACGGGTGGAGAATGTTGCTGTGCAGGCTGGTATTGTCGTACTCGTCCTCGGTGACGCGCAGCCGGCCGTCCCGGATCATCCGGGCATGAAGCGGCGTGCGGGGCAGCGCCGAAAGCAGACCGACCATCGCCGACTGAATCCCGGCCTCGGTGATGAAGCGCCGCTGCATCTCGAAGGTTTCCGGCGTGTCGTTGTCGAACCCGACGATGAACCCGGCCAGCACGTCGATGCCCCGACTGTAGATCCGCCGCACCGACACCAGGGGATCCTCGCGCAGGTTCTGGGTCTTGCCGGTTTCCTTGAGGCTCTCGGGGTCGGGCGATTCGATGCCGACGAACACCCACCCGAAATTCGCGACCCGAAACAGATCCAGCAACTCGTCGTCCTGGGCCAAGTCCAGCGAGACCTCGGTGCCAAAGGAAAAAGCGTGACGATGCGCTTGCTGATACGCAATGAGGAATCGCAACAGCGCCTTGGCCCGCCGCTTGTGGCCCACCATGTTGTCATCGACAAAGAACACGGTGTGCACCCCAAGCGCGCGCAGCCGGTCCAACTCACGTTCGACCTGCTCGGGACTTTTGGTCCTCGGCTTGCGTCCGAACATCACGATGATATCGCAGAATTCGCAGGTAAAAGGGCATCCACGCGAATATTGCAGCGTGGCATTCGAGTACTTTTTCATGTTGAGCAGATCGAAGCGGGGAACGGGCGAATCCGCGAGATCCACCGTGCCGGTTTCCCAGTATAGCGTCCCGGGGCAACCCGCCTCGAAATCCTGGCAGAAGCGCGGCCAGATGTACTCCGCCTCGCCGGCAACCACGGTGTCAACCAGCCCCTGGTATCGTTCCGGTTCGAGCGACGCAGCCGCCCCGCCGACCACGACGTGATGTCCCCGCGCCCGGTAATAGGCCAACAATTCACGCTGCCTCGCGACCTGCACGCCCATCCCGCCGATTCCGACGATGTCCGCGTCGGGGGCGAGCGGCACCGTCTCGATGTTCTCGTCAACGATCGCGACCTGCCAATGCGCCGGGGTCAGCGCCGCCAGAGTCGCCAGACCCAGGGGGGGATTCACCGCCCGCTTGCCCGGCAGTATCGCGTTTACCGCCCATCTGAAGCTCCAGAAGCTGTCCGGAAGCTTTGGATTGATCAGCAGAAGACGCATCGCCTCTCCTCCCTGCGGGCACCGGGGCGTGGAGGGCCGCCGCCTCCCGCGCGGACGGCCCGGCGGACGTTCACCCGGTTACCCGCATTGTCAAAGCCATCCCCCTGTGTCCGTCAAAGCGGAGACCAACCGTTCCACCACCGTCGCGTTCAGGTCCGGCTCCAGCCGCATCACCGCAGCGATCACCAACGCATGCTGGGCCGAAAGGTTCAACCCGCGCCGCTGGGCGATATCGTTGGCCTCGCAGATCACCGACAGCATCGAGCGATCCTCCGGCAGCACGCCGCCCCCACGGTGATCCAACGCAATGGCAGCGATTGCAGGCGCAGGGAAATCCTCGTTCGTCTCCTTCGACATGTCGAAGCCCTCCGCAATCATTATCATTGCGCTACGAATAACATTTTACGAGCCGTCGCCTCCGCTTTATAGGCTCGGAAAATACCCACAGGGTATTTGTTTTAATATCTTCAAATATATTTATATGCGTACTTTCCGAGGCTACGTCTTTTCAAAAAAGAGCCAAAAACCTTTATAGCAGACGTGGATGCATGCCGCGGGCTCGAAGCCGGCGCAAGAAAAACAGTATGAACGAAGTGCGCCGGAGCACAGCCCCTCTTCGCCGCAACCATGTCACGATAAAAATAAAATAAAAAACTTAAATAATACACGTCGCAATCACATAAAAAATAAAACGACAACATTCACACCAACCCGCAGGGTAATTCAACGCCAAATTCATAGAGACCTGATCACCGTGATGCCGTTTGACGATCTGGCCGGCCATGGTGGGCCAGCCTGAGACCGCCGATGACGATCGGACAGGCCTGCATCGCATTTGCCTGCGACGCGGCGGGAAAAGTCAATTCTTTGGCGGACAGGATTAAGTTCTCTCGGCTCCCCCGCCCCTATGGTCCGGAAGGAAGCCGTGTCGACGCGCCGCTTGCGTCGGCTAAGACAGGGAGACGCTCAGGTGAATTTTCTCTTTTCAATCCCGACCGCGGTCCAATTCGGCCCCGGTGCCGCCGCCCGCCTGGGCGACGAACTGCGCCGGCTGGGCGCGGGCCGGGTCCTGCTGGTGCATGACCGGGGCGTGATGGCGGCCGGGCTGATCGATCCGCTGCTGGCGACGCTGGCCGCCGCCGGGATCGCGGTGTCGCGCCACGACGACGTCCCCCCCAACCCGTCCGACCACGCGGTCGAGGCCACCGCCGCCGCCGCCCGGGCCGGAGCGGCCGAGGCGATCGTCGCGGTCGGCGGCGGCAGCGCGATCGACGCCGCCAAGGCGGCCAACATCCTGCTGGCCAATCCGGGCCCGATCGCCGCCTACGAGGGCATCGACCGGGTCGCCCGCCCCGGCCTGCCGCTGATCGCCCTGCCGACCACCGCCGGCACCGCCAGCGAGGTCACCGCCTTCACCATCGTCACCGACACGGCCCGCCACCGCAAGATGGTGATCGGCGGCCGCGGGATCGCCCCGACGGTGGCGCTGGCCGACCCGCTGCTGACCCGCACCCTACCGCCCGCGCTGACCGCCGCCACCGGTCTCGACGCCCTGACCCACGCGATCGAGGCCTATGTTTCGACCGCTGCCTCGCCCCCCGCCGACGCGCTGGCCCTGGACGCGATCCGCCGGATCACCACCGCCCTACCCCGCGCCTACGCCGACGGCGCGGACATCACCGCCCGCAGCAACATGCTGCTCGGCAGCATGATGGCCGGCTTTGCCTTCAACGCCGCCGGGCTGGGGTTGGTCCACGCCATCGCCCACCCTCTCGGCGCCCGCTTCGGTCTGGCGCACGGCACCGCCAACGCCATCGGCCTCGCCCCGGTGATGGCTTACAACGCCGCCACCGCGCCGGGCCGGTACCGGGCGGTCGCCGCCGCCCTGGGCGTGGCGGTCGAGGGGATCGACGATGCCGCCGCCGCCCAGGCCGCGACGGCCAGGGTGGCCGCACTGGTCGATGCCCTGGCCATCCCCTCCCTCGGCCAATGCGGTGTCACCCCGGCCGACCTGCCGCAACTGGTCGAGGATGCCCTGACCGAGCCGTCGATCGCGTTCAATCCCCGCCGCCCCACCCGCGACGAACTGCTCACCCTGCTGGCGGGGCTGCTCTAATCCCAACGGCGGCCATCCTTGAACCGCTCCCTTATACCGCCCGGCCAATGAACTGACCCGTTGGGTCAGTTCAGGCCGAGATTGAGCCTAAAAACAGGGGAGTCCTGGAGGGGTCAGTCGCGATGCGATCCGAGCTCGGCATAAAAGGCGGGGGCGACCCGGCGCAGCCGCGCCGCCATCACCGCGCCGACCGCGGCGGCCACCAGCAGGCTGGCCGGCAGGGCCAGGGCCAGGGCCGAGGAGGCCCCGGTCAACAGGTCGAAATTGGCCACGGCCAGGCCGGTCATCACCGCCAGCATCAGCCCCGCCAGCGCCGGCACCAGCCGGATGCGCAGCCAACCGGATTCCAGTTGGGGATTCCGGCGGAAGAACAGCACCACGGCGAGCGAGGTTAGGGTCATCAGCGCCATCACCGCCAGCGCGCCGAGGTTGGTCAGCCAGGAGAACATCGCCAGCACCGGGTCAAGACCGGCCAGGGCGAACAGCGCGACCATCACCAGCGCCAGCACGCTCTGCACCGCCGAGCCGAAATGGGGGCTCTGGTGGCTGTCATGGGTCCGCCCCAGGCAGAGCGGCAGCAGCCTCTCGCGGCCGAGGGCGAAGAAATAGCGGGCCACCGCGTTGTGGAAGGCCAGCAGCGCCGCGAACAAGCTGGTGACGAACAGGATCCGCATCGCCGCGGTCAGACCACTGCCGGCATAGCGGTCGGACAGCGAGAACAGGAAGGTGTTGGGGTCGGCGAGCCCGCTCAACAGGGCGGTGAGCTTGTCCGGACCGGCCCCGAGCGCCATGCACCAGGTGGTGAAGGTATAAAACGCCCCGATCAGGATCACCGACAGATAGGTGGCGCGGGGAATGGTGCGGCTCGGGTTGTGGGCCTCCTCGCTGTAGATGCTCGACGCCTCGAACCCGACGAAGCTGGCGAAACAGAACAGTAGCGCCACCGACAGGCTGCCGTCGGTCAGCCGGGCCGGTGCGAACGGGGCGAGGCTGATCCCGCCGTCGCCGCCGTCGCGCAGGATCGCGACGT
>JBDLVO010000155.1:0-5445 GCA_039804805.1 Pseudomonadota bacterium | reverse complement strand
GCTCGCCCCCCGGGGAGGATGGGCCGATGCAGAACCAGTCCCGCATCCTGGTCGCGGTGCTGCGCGAGTATTGCGCCCGGCGCGGCCTGACCCTCGCGCCGCTGTGCGACGACTGGGCCTTCGTGCTGGAGGGCGGCGGCCGCCGCCACATCGTGTTCGGCTACGATCTCGGCCTCAATCGCTCGACCGCGTTGCAGGTGGCCAACGACAAGGCCGCCACCCATCAGATCCTGACCCTGGCCGGCCTGCCCAGCGTCGAACATGTGCTGTTCCACGCCCCGGCGATGGCCGAATACGTGCCGCTGTCCGGCGGCTGGCGGCCGATGCTCGATTATTTCCACCGCCACGGCGCCGACGTGGTGTGCAAGCCCAACACCGGCACCGGCGGCATCGGGGTGCAGCGGGTGCGCAGCGAGGCCGAGCTGGAGGCGGCGGTGCATCCGCTGTTCGCCGCCGGCCGCAGCCTGTGCCTGTCGCCGTTCCTGCCGATCGCGCGCGAGGTGCGGGTGGTGGTGGTCGGCGGGCGCGGCAAGCTGGCCTACGAAAAGAAACGCCCGGCCCTGACCGGCGACGGCGCCACCGCGCTGTTCGACCTGCTGCGCGCCGCGATCGCCCGCCAGCCCGCCGCCGCCCGCCTGCTGGAGCACGAGGCGCTGTCCGGCCGGCTGGGCCCGCTCGACCGGGTGCCGGCGCGGGGCGAGACGGTGACGCTCGGCTGGAAGCACAATCTCGCCTGGGGCAACCGCCCCGAACCGCTCGACCCGGCCGCCGCCGCGCCGCTGCTGACCCTGGCCGAGGCCGCCGCCGCCGCGATCGGGATCGAGGTCGCCTCGATCGATCTGGTCGAAACCGCCGATGGCCTCGCCGTGATCGAGATCAATGCCGGGCTGATGATGGAAAGCTTCGCCCGGGTTTCCCCCGCCTTCCACGCTTGCGCCGCCGCCCTCTATGCCGAGGCGCTCGACCAGGTGTTCGCCCCCGCCGGAGAGCCGCGATGACCCCGTTCCCGCCCTTCACCCTGTCCGATGCCGAGATCGAGCGCTTCCTGGCCGAGGACGCCCCCTATGGCGACCTGACCAGCCGCGGCCTCGGCCTCGGCGCCCAGCCGGGACGGATGCGCTTCGCCGCGCGCGGCGCGATGGTCGCCTGCGCCAGCGAGGAGGCGGCGCGGCTGATCGAGCGCGCCGGCGCCCGGATCGAGCGGCTGACCCCGAGCGGCACCGCGCTGACGGCGGGAAGCGAGATCCTCGCCGCCACCGGCCCCGCCGCCGCTTTGCTGGTGGGGTGGAAGGTGGCGCAGACCCTGATCGAAACCGCCTCGGGCATCGCCAGCGCCGCCGCCGCGATCGTCGCGGCGGCGCGGGCCGAACGGCCGGAGATCGTGGTCGCCTGCACCCGCAAGGCGATGCCCGGCACCCGCGCGGTGGCGGTCAAGGCGATCCTGGCCGGCGGCGCCACCCCGCACCGGCTCGGCCTGTCCGACAGCCTGCTGCTGTTCCCCGAGCACCGCGCCTTCTTCCCCGGCCAGCCGCTGGCCGAAACGGTGGCCCGGCTGAGGGCGTCCTGCCCGGAACGCCGCGTGGTGGTCGAGGTGACCACCCCGGCCGCCGCGTTCGAGGCCGCCGCCGCCGGGGCCGAGGTGATCCAGCTCGAAAAATTCAGCCCCGAGGCGGTGGCCGAAATCGCCGACGCCCTGGCCGGTCGGGTGACGATCGCCGCCGCCGGCGGGGTCAACGAGGGCAATGCCGCCGCCTACGCCCGCGCCGGCGCCGACGTGCTGGTCACCTCCGCCCCCTATTGGGCCAAGCCCCGCGACGTCGCCGTCTCGATCGACCCGGCCTGAGGCGGGCTGCCGCCCGCAAAGCGCCCCGAACCCCTCCTTTTTTGTCAATGAAAACAAAGGGGGTCCGGGGCATCGCCCCGGCGGGTCGCGGGCAGCGCCCGCGTTCAGGACACCGAAGCGGCGTCGCGGGCGTCGGAGAAGCGGTGATGGATCGCCAGCACCTCGGTCCAGGCGGCGAGCAGGGCGGTGGCGCAGCCGGGATCGAAATGGCGGCCGATCTCGTCCTTGACGAAGGCGTGGGCCCGTTCCAGCGACCAGGCCGGTTTGTAGGGCCGGGTGCTGGTGAGGGCATCGAACACGTCGGCGACGGCGACGATCCGCCCCGGCAGCGGGATGGATTCCCCGGCGAGGCCGGCGGGGTAGCCGGTACCGTCATAGCGTTCGTGATGGGTCAGGGCGATTTCGGCGCCAAGCTGGATCAGGCGGGAGGAACTGCCGTCGAGGATGGCGTGGCCGATCAGGGGATGACGCCGCATCACCACCAGTTCGGAATCGGTCAGCCGGCCGGGCTTCAGCAGGATCTCGTCGGGGGTGCCGAGCTTGCCGACATCATGCATCGGCGCCGCCTTGAAGATCATCTCGCATTCCTCCTCGGGCAGGCCGAGACCGGTGGCGATCAGGCGGGAATAATGGGCCATGCGCTGGATGTGCTCACCGGTTTCCGGATCGCGGAATTCGGCCGCCTTGGCCAGCCGCAGCACCAGTTCCTCCTCGCGGGCCAGCACGGCGCGGGTGGCCTGGCGCACCGCCTCGGCCAGCCAGCGGTTCTGGTCGCGCAGGCGCAGATGGCTGCGCCTGAGCGCCAGCAGGTTGGTGACCCGCACCTGCATCTCGCTGGGGTCGACCGGCTTGGCGAGAAAATCGGTGACGCCGAGTTCGAGCGCGGTCTGCCGCACCGAGCGTTCGGTGGTGGCGGTGATCATGATGATCGGCACGTCGCGCGATCCCGGCAGGGCGCGCACCCGCTCGACATATTGATGGCCGTTGAGCCCGGGCATGACGTAATCGACCAGGATCAGGTCGGGCAGCGCCCGTTCGGCCGCCTCCAGCGCCCGGCGCGGATCGGAATAGCAGGTGACCTCGATCTCCTCCGCCACGCGCTGGACGATCTGCTCGAACAGCATCAGGTTGGAGACGGTGTCGTCGATGATGTGAACCTGCATGCTGCCTCATCCCTGCCCGACCGGCGGCGGAGCGCCAGGCGCGCTTCCGTCTCTTGTTACGTCAGAATGCTCGGAACCCGCCGAGCCATGCCGCGCGGTGGCCCGCAGCGCCGCGCCGAGGGTGGCTCCGGCCGCCTCCAGCCCGCCGCCGTCGCGCCCGGCCCGTTCGAGCCGCCCGGCCGCCTCGGCCAGCCGGACGAAGCCGAGATTGGCCGCCGCCCCCTTCAGCGAATGGGCCAGGGTGGCGGCCAGCACCACGTCGCCGGCCGCCACCGCCCGGTCGATCTCGTCACCGCGCGCGGCGAGGCCGGCATGGAAGACGCGGAACAGCCGCGCCACCGATTCGGGGCCAAGGGCGCGGACCAGTTCCCCCTGCGCCGCCTCGTCCGCCACCGGCGGCGGCAGGACCGGATCGAGCGGCGGCGGCGCGGCGGGCGTCGTCTCTCCCGCCGTCAGCCGGCCGGCCCAGCGGTCGAGCAGGTGCGACAGGCGGTGGCGGTCGATCGGCTTGGCGAGATAATCGTCCATCCCGGCGGCCAGGCAGGCGGCACGGTCGCCCTCGGTGGCGTTGGCGGTCATCGCGATGATCACCACCCCCGCCCGCGCCCCCGGCAGGGCGCGGATCCGCCGGGTGGCGGCCAGCCCGTCGAAGCGGGGCATCTGCATGTCCATCAGCACCAGATCGTACTCGCCCTGGCGCACCCGCTCGACCGCCTCGGCCCCGTCATCGGCGACGTCGGCGCGGTGGCCGAGCTTGGCGAGCAGCCCGACCGCCACCTGCTGGTTGATCGCGTTGTCCTCGGCCACCAGCACCTTGAGCGGCCGCGACGGCGGCGGCGGCGGCGGCTCGGACCGGACGGCGGCATCCCCGCCGCCCCGGCCGAACATCGCCGCCAGCGCATCGCGCAGGGCGGCCCGCCGCACCGGCTTGGCCAGCACCCGGTCGAGCCGCAGTGCCCGGGCCAGATCCTGGGCCTCGCCGAGATCGCCCGAGGAGGCGAGCAGGATCGGCAGCGCGGCGGTGGCCGGATCGGCCCGCAGCACCGCCGCGAGGTCGAGCCCTGTCATCCCCGGCATCAGATGGTCGAGGATCAGCCCGTCGAACGGCCGACCCTGCCCCAGCGCGGCGCGGATCGCGGCCAGACCGGCGGCGGCGCCGGCGGCCTCGGCCACTTCGACGCCCCAGCCGGCGAGGTGCTGGAGCAGGATCTCGCGGCTGGCGGGATGGTCGTCGATCACCAGCAGGCGCAGGCCCCCCAGCGGCATGGCCGGCGGCGGCACCGCCGCCTCGGCCGCGGCCGGAGCCACCCGTTCCAGCGGCACGGTGAACCAGAAGGTGCTGCCCTCCCCCTCGGCGCTGTCGAAGCCGATCTGGCCGCCCATCAGGTCGAGCAGCCGCCGGCAGATCGCCAGCCCGAGCCCGCTGCCGCCATAGCGCCGCGCCATCGAGGCGTCGGCCTGGGAAAACATGCCGAACAGCCGGCCGCGCGCCGCGATGGGAATGCCGATGCCGGTGTCGCGCACGCTCACCCGCAGCCGGGGCCGCTCCGCCGGCCCGGGATCGAACCCGGCCTCGATCGCCACCGAACCGTGATCGGTGAACTTGATCGCGTTGCTGGCGAGGTTGAGCAGGATCTGGCGCAGCCGGCCGGGATCGCCGCGATACAGCCCGTCGGTCTCCGCCCCCACCCGGCAGGTCAGTTCCAACCCCTTGGCCCGCACCCGGGGCACCAGGATGTCGACCACCCCCTCGATCAGCGGGGCGATCTCGAACTGGCTGTGTTCGAGGTCGAGCCGCCCCGCCTCCATCTTCGAGAAATCGAGAATGTCGTTGAGCAGGCCGAGCAACGCCTCGGCCGAGGCGCGCACGGTGGCGGCGAAATGGTGCTGCTCGGGGGAGAGGCCGGTGTCGAGCAGCAGGCTGGTCATGCCGATGATGCCGTTCATCGGGGTGCGGATCTCGTGGCTGATCGTCGCCAGGAACTCGTTCTTGGCCTGGCTGGCGGCCTCGGCCCGCTCGATCGCCTCGGCCATCGCCTTTTCCATGTGCTTGCGGGCGGTGACGTCGGTGCGGATGGCGACGAACTGGCGGGGGCGGCCCCCCTCGTCGAGACTGGGAACGATGGTCGCCGCCAGCCAGGACAGCGAGCCGTCCTTGGCCCGGTTGCACAATTCGCCGTGCCAGACATGGCCGGCGGTGATGGTGCGCCAGATCCCGGCATAAAACTCGGGCGGATGCAGCCCGGATTTGACGATGCGATGATTGCGGCCGATCAGCTCCTCGGGGCGATAGCCGCTGATCTCGCAGAATTTCCGGTTGGCATAGATGATCACGCCCTCGGCGTCGGTGATGCTGACGATGGCGTGCTGGTCGAGGGCGAATTTCTGCTGTTCGAGTTCGCGGCGCACCGCGTTGAACGCCCGCACCAGCCGGGCGAT
>JBDLVO010000154.1:0-6396 GCA_039804805.1 Pseudomonadota bacterium | reverse complement strand
CGTTCGCTGGTGATCTCGTGGCGCCGGCCCCGCTCCTGCGGCGAAATCCCGTCGAACAGGCCGAACACTCCCATCGCCGTGGTCACCGCCGCCGCCAGTTCGGGGCGGGCGCTGGCGGCGGCGAGACGGTCGAGGAAGGCGGCGAAAGCAACCGTCTCGGTTCCGGCCGGGGCTAGCAGCGCGGCGACGGTGTCGCGGCGACCGGGCTCGATGTGGTGGGTCTGGTCGGTCAGATCGGCGGCCAGGGCCAGCCGCACCACCGCCCGCGCCGCGACGTCGGCGTGGCACAGCCAGACATGCGAGTCGTCCGGGGCCGCCCTCAGCCGCACCAAGGCGGCGAGCAGGCGGAAGAAGGCGTTGTTGGCGATGTCGCGTTGCAGGACCGCGCCCTCGGCGGCGAACACCACGTTGCCGACCCGGTGCAGGCAGACATTGGCCAGCCGCCCGCGCGCGGCCAGCGCCAGCCGTTCCGCCGCCTGCTTGGCGCGGACGTAGTAATTCTCGTCGGCGGCGGCGGCCGGGCTGTCCTCGTCGAACAGGGCGAAGCCCGCCTCCGGCGCCCGCCCGGCCACCGACAGGGTCGAGATCTGATGGAAATCGGCCGGCCGCGCCGGGTCCTGTCCGGCGAGGTCGAGCAGCCGGGCGGTGCCGGCGACGTTGGCGGCGGCGAAATCCTGCCACCTGCCGTAATGGCGCACGTCGGCGGCGCAGTGGAAGATCGCGGCGCAGCCATCGGTCAGGGCGGCCCGCTCCGTCGCCGACAGGCCGAGATCCTCGCGCCGCAGGTCGCCGGTCCACACCGTGATCCGGGGCGAGAGGGCCAAAGCGGGCCCGGCCTCGGCGCCGAAATAATGGGTCAGCACGGCGGCGAGGCGGGCGCGGGCGGCGGCGGGATCGCCGGCGCGGATCAGCAGGTCGATCCGCCGGTCGGGGTCTTCCGCCAGCTCGCGCAGCAGATAGGCGCCGAGATAGCCGGTCGCCCCGGTCAGCAGCACCCGGCGGTATGCGCGGCAACGCTCCGGGGCGGGCGGCGGCAGGGCGGCGCTGCGGGCGCGGTAGGCGGCGAGGGCGGAATCGAGCGCTTCCGTCCGCCGCGCTTCGTATTCGGCGCGGCCGGCCGCGAAGGTCAGCCAATGCGCCCGCGCCCCGGCGAGGCAGGCCTGGAGATGGGCCGGTTCGGGCCGGCAGGTGGCGGCGAAGTCGCGCAGGCGGGGATGTTCGTACAAGGCGGTGATCGAGCAGGCGCACCAGCTGCGCAGCCGGGCGATCAGGGCGATCGCCCGCAGGCTGTCGCCGCCGAGGGCGAAGAAATCCTCGTCCGGGCCGATCTGGTCGCGCCCGAGCAGTTCGGCCCATAGCCGGCCGATGCGGCGCTCGGTTTCGCCGGGCGGGGCGGTGGCGCCGGGCGGGGCGGCCTCGGCCTCTTCCTCGTCGCCGCCGCCGGCCTGCTCGCGCCGGGCGGTGATCAGGGCGGCCAGGGCGGCGCGATCGACCTTGCCGGCTGGACCGAGCGGGATCTCGGCCAGTTCGACCACCGCCGCCGGCACCATGTGCGCCGGCAGCCGCGTCGTCAGATGGGCGTGCCAGTCCGCCGGGTCGGGGGCGGGCTGGCCGGCGGCGCGGACGAAGGCCGCCCACAATCCGGGCCGGCCCTGGCGGTCGGGCGCCACCAGCGCCACCGCCTGGCGGGCGGCGGGGTGGGCTTCGATCCAGCCGGCGATCTCGCCCAGTTCGATCCGCTGGCCGCGCAGCTTGATCTGGTCGTCCTCGCGCCCGAGCAGCACCAACCGGCCGTCCGGGGTCCAGCGGCCGAGGTCGCCGCTGCGGTAGACCCGTCCCTCCGGCCCGGTGGGGAAGGCGGCTTTGGTCAGATCGGGCCGGCCGAGATAGCCCTCGGCCAGCCCGATCCCGCCCAGGCGGACCTCGCCGACCGCGCCGGGCGGCAGCCCGCCGCCGTCGCGGTCGCGGATGGCGATGTTGATGCCGGGCAGGGGCGGGCCGGCGTCGATCGCGCCGTCGCCGGCCGGGTCGATCCGGCCGGCCGAGGCGGCGATGCTGTTCTCGGTCGGGCCATAGCCGTTGAAATGCCGCAGCCGGGCGGCGTAGTGGCGGGCATCGCCGGGATCGGGCTTCTCGCCCACCGTCATCAACAGCCGCAGCCCGGGGAAATCGGCCCGTTCGAACAGACGCAGATAGGAGGGCGTCAGGGTGGCGACGGTGACGTCGCCGCCGGCCAGACGGGCCCGCATTCCGGGGATGTCGTCGATCTGGGCGCGGGTGACCGGCACCACCGCCGCTCCGGCGGCCCAGGCCATCGCGAGGTCGCCGATCCAGGCGTCGAAGGTGGGCGAGGCCGCCAGCAGCACCCGGTCATCCTCGCCCAGGCCGAGGCGGCCGGCCATGCCGGTGGCGAAATTACCGAGGCCGCGATGGAGCAGGACCACCCCCTTCGGCTGGCCGGTCGAGCCCGAGGTGTAGAGGATGTAGGCGGGATCCGCGCCGGACGGGGCCGGGCGGCGGCCGGGGCGGCGGACGGGCCGGGCGACCGGTTCCGGCCAGTCGAGCCGGGGCAGGGCGGCGAGCGGCGGCGGCGGGGTCAGCCCGTCGAGGGCGACCAGCCGTCGTATTCCGGCGTCGCGGGCGATCAGGCCGAGCCGTTCGGGCGGCAGGTCGGCGGTCAGCGGCAGATAGACCGCGCCGGCCTGCCACAGCCCCAGCACCGTTTCGGGCAGGGTGGCGGAGCGGTGGGTCAGCACCCCGACCCGCTCGCCGCGCCGCAGCCCGGCCGCCGCCAACCGGGCGGCCAGGGCGGCGGCGGCGGCGGCGATCTCGCCCCGGCTGCGCGGGCCGGCGGCGGCGATCTCGCCCCGGCTGCGCGGGCCGGCGGCGGCGATCACGGCCGGCCGGTCGGGATCGCGTTCGACCCAGCGGGCGAAGCAACTGACCAGATCGGTCACGTCGGGCCGGGGCGGCGGCCCCTGTTCCCAGGCGGCGAGGCGGCGGATTTCGTCCGGCAGCAGGCGGGGCGGCGGGCTGTGGGGGCGGCGGTCGGGGGCGATCAGCCAGCGCGCCCAGCCGAGCAGGCCGTCGAGCCAGGCCTGGGCGGTGTCGCCCTCGTAGAGGGTGGCATCGACGAACCAGCGCAGCATCAGCCCGCCATCGGCGGCGCGCTCGTGCGACAGCAGCATGTCGAGCGGT
Organism: Pseudomonadota bacterium; assembly: GCA_039804805.1. Taxonomy (GTDB): domain Bacteria; phylum Pseudomonadota; class Alphaproteobacteria; order Rhodospirillales; family Magnetospirillaceae; genus Phaeospirillum. The sequence goes on along the minus strand of JBDLVO010000154.1, from coordinate 3,198 downwards.
GGGCCGAACGGCCGCCGCACCCGGTCGGGCTCGTCCACCGCCGCCTCGAAGAAACGCGGCCCCGCGCCGTCGCCGGCGGTGTCGGGGGTTTCGGTCACGGCGAGGTCGAACAGCGGATGGCGGGCGGCGACGGCGGCGGCGGGATTGCGGGCGCGCAGATCGGCGAAGATCCGCCCGAACGGATGGCGGGCATGGCCCAGACCGCCGGCCAGGCGGCTCTGGGTGTCGGCCAGGAGGACCTCGATTGGGGCGGCGGGATCGACCCGCAGCGGCAGCGGGATCAGGTTGATGAACAGCCCGACCGCGCCGCCATCCTCGGCCTGATCGCGCAGGCTGGCGGCGGTGCCGATCACCGGCGCCGCCTGCCCGCCGCGCCGCCACGCCTCCAGCGCCAGCAGGGTCAGCCACAGCGCGTGCAGTCCGGCGCCCTGGGCGCGGGCGAAGGCGCGCAACGCCTCGGTCTCGGCCGGGGTCAGCCGGCCGCGCAGGACATGGGTGCCCTTGGCGTTGTCGCCGCCGCGCGCGATCGGGCGAGGATGGTCGAGCGGCCACTCGGCCGGTACCGCCGGATCGTGGCCATCGGCGTCGGGGCCGAGCGCCGCCCGCCAATAGGCGGCATCGGCCGCTCCTTCCGGCCCGGCCAGATAGGCTTCCTCGCGCCCGGCGAGGCGGTCGAGCGGATCGCCCAGCGGGGCCAGGGTCTCGCCCTGGCGCAACCGGGCCAGATCCGCGACCATCACCCCGAGCGACACGCCGTCGCCGAGCGAATGATGCAGCGCCACCCACAGCAGGGCGCGGCGCGCGCCGGCCACCCGGGCCAGCCCGGCCCGCCACAGCGGCGGCGGCGCGGCCTCGCCCGGGGGCGGCGCCATCGGCAGCGGCACGGCCTGACGGGCGCGGCCGTGGGCCAGCGCGGCGGCGGGGTCGGGATGCTCGCTCAACTCGAACCGCTCGGGCGGCACGGTCAGGGCGATCCGGCGCAGATCGCGCTCGGATTCGCCGACGAACCCGACCCGCAGCGCCTGATGGCGGGCGACCAGCGCGGTCCAGGCCCGCCGCCACGCCGCCGGATCGGGCGGGCCGCCATCCTCTTCCTCGACCCACAGCGCCAGCGGCACGTTGAAGCCCCGGGTGTCGAGGCCGATCCGGTCGGCCAGCCAGAAGCCGCGCTGGCCCTCGGTGGCGCGGTCGGTCGGCACCATCGCCGGCGCCGCCGGCAGCGCGGCGAGACGCTCGGCGAAGGCGCGCACCGTCGGCGCGGCGAACATCTCGCGCGCCGGCACCGGCCGGCCCAGTTCCCGTTCCAGCCGGTGGGCGGCGGCGATCGCCAGCAGCGAATGGCCGCCCCGGGCGAAGAAATCCTCGTCGCGCCCGATTGCGCCGCCGCCGAGCAATTCGGCCCACACCGTGGCGATGGCGGTCTCAAGCGGCCCGACCGGGGCGGCGCTGTCCTGCCGCCGCGCCGCGACCAGGGCGAGCAGGGCGGCGGCGTCGATCTTGCCGCTGGCCCCGACCGGCAGGGATTCGATCGCGATCACCGCCGAGGGCAGCAGGGCCGGCGGCAGCAGGGCGGCGAGGAAGGCGCGCCACTCGGTTTCGTCGGGGGCGTCCCGACCGGGATGGAGCCTAACGAAGCCCCACAGCCGGCCGTCGCCGTCGTGGTGGTGGTCGAGCAGTATTGTGGCCTGGGCCACCGCCGGATGGCGTTCGATCGCATGGATGATCTCGCCCGGCTCGATGCGGATGCCGCTGCGTTTGATCTGCGCGTCGAGGCGGCCGAGGATCACCAACTCGCCCGCCTGGGTCCAGCGGCCGAGATCGCCGGTGCGGTAACGCCGCCCCGCCGGTCCGGCCGGGAAGGCGGCGGCGGTCAGGTCGGGCCGGCCGAGATAGGCCTGGGCCAGACCGGCGCCGCCGAGGCGGATTTCCCCCACCGCGCCGGGCGGCAGCGGGCGGCCGGCGCGATCGACCACCTCGGCCAGGGTGTTGGGCAGTGGCCGCCCCGCCGGTGGCGGTCCGTCGGCGGCGGCGGGGTCGAGCCGGCCCAGGGTGGCGGTGATCGCCGCCTCGGTCGGGCCGTAGGCGTTGACATAGGCCAGCCGGCCGGCATGGGCGCGGATGTCGGCGGCCAGCGGCTTCTCGCCGCCGGTGACGATCGCCCGCAGGGTCGGGAACGGCGCCGGGCCGAGCAGACGCAGATAAGACGGGGTGATGTCGGCGACGGTGACGCCGCGTTCGGCCAGCATCGCCCGGAAGCGGTCGGGGGCTTCGAGCAGTTCGGCCGGCACGGCGCAGGCCGCGCCGCCGCAGGCCAGCGGCAGGCCGAAATCGGACAGCGAGACGTCGAAGGCGGGCGAGGCGAACAGCAGGCCGCGATCGTCGGGCCCGAATCCCAGCGCCTCGCCGGCGCCGAGCACGGTGTTGAGATAGGCGTCGTGACCGACCACCACCCCCTTCGGCGTCCCAGTCGAGCCCGAGGTGTAGAGGATGTAGGCCGGATCATCCGGCCGGCCCGGCCGGTCGAGGCGGTGGCGATGGGCGGCGCGGAAGGCCGGGTCGATCGCCTCGGGCCGCAGCGGCGGCGGCAGGCCGGGCGGCGGCATTGCGCCGTCGAGGGCGATCAGGCCGGAAGCGCCAGCATCGGCGGCGAGGGCGCGCAGCCGCTCGGGCGGCAGGTCGGCGGCCAGCGGCAGATAGATCGCCGCCGCCTTCCAGATCCCCAGCACCGCCGCCGGCAAACCGGCCGAACGCCCGGCCAGCACGCCGACCACCGTGCCGGCACCGATGCCGACGGCGGCGAGGGCGTGGGCGATGACGTTGGCCTCGGCCTCCAACGCGGCATGGCTGACGATCCCGGCGGCCGCGATCAACGCCGGCCGGGCCGCGGCGGCCGGGTCGGCGTCGAGCCGGCGCTCGAACAATTCGTGGAAGCGCAACGGCGGCCGGGGCCGCGCCTCGCCGCGCTGCCAGAGATCGAGCCGGCGCGCCTCTTCCGGCAGCAGCGGCGGCAGCGGCGCCTCGGCCCGGGCGGGATCCTCGCCCAGCCAGTCGATCCAGCCTTGAAGCGCCTCCAGCCAGAGGGCGGCGGTGTCGCGCTCGAACAAGGCGGCGTTGACGTGCCAGTGCAGCAGCAGCCCGCCATCGGGCTCGGCCTGATGGATCAGCACCATGTCCTGACCGGGGGAAACGGCGTTGCGT
>JBDLVO010000153.1:0-13104 GCA_039804805.1 Pseudomonadota bacterium | reverse complement strand
GACGGCGTTGTAATTGGGGGTCAGCACCACGCTGAACTGGTCGCAGGCGCCCTGGGCGACCTCGTGGAGGAAGGCCGCGGGGGCGCCGCCGGCGCGCCAGTCGCGGCGGACGGTGACGATGCGGCCGTCGGCCAGCTCGAAGCCGCCGATATCGATCGCCTGACCGCGTCCGTGTTCCGACAGGCGGCCGCCGCGCACCGGTTTGCCGGCGGCGGCGGCGGCGACGGTGGCGTCGGTGCGGCGGGCGCGGCACTCGTAGGTGCCCATGTGCAGCAGGCGGGTGACCTTCTGGCCGAAATGGCGTTGGGCGGCGGGCTGGACCACCTCGGCCTCGAAGCGGTCCACCGTCTGCATCATCGCGCAGGACAGCACCCCGGGCCGGCTCCAGCCGATATCGCCTTCGCCGGTGACCTTGACCGGGTTGGCGATCTGGCAGGCGGGGGAGGCCGGGGCCGACAGGCCGGCGAGCGGCTCGAAGGCGATGCCGCGATCGCGCAGATCCTTGAGGCAGGCGGCGTCGGGATCGAGCGCGACCGGCGGCGGGGGCGGCGGCGGCGGCGGCGGGGGCGCGGCGCAGGCGCCGGCCAGCGCCGCGACGGCAACCCAGAGAATTCGCACCGCGCGCGCCATCCCTGCCTCGTCGTTTCCGGAAACGAAATCCTTTTAGCGGAGCGGTCGCGGCGAAGTCACGCTTAATCCCGATTGACAAGGCAAAAGAGATCTGTTTGTGGCGTTTTTGCCGCAACGGCGGTGGGGGAACGCGGCGACGGCGGCCAAGACAAGCCCCTCGGCCGGTCAGGCCCCCGCCGCTTTCGCGGTGGGGACGCCGATGTTATGCTTGGCGATATTTGGCGCGATCTTCGCGCGGTTCGAGAGCCGGGGCATGACGGAACAGCAAAGCGAAGCGGTCGATTGCGTCGTGGTCGGCGCCGGGGTGGTCGGGCTGGCGGTGGCGCGCCGGCTGGCCCAGGCCGGGCGCGAGGTGGTGGTGCTGGAACAGGCCGGGGCGATCGGCACCGGCATTTCCTCGCGCAACAGCGAGGTGATCCATGCCGGGCTGTATTACCCGCCGGGCTCGCTGCGGGCGCGGCTGTGCGCGCCGGGCAACCGGGCGCTGCGGGACCATGCCGCCCGCTGCGGCGTGCCGCATGCCGTGCCCGGCAAGCTGGTGGTGGCCAACGGCGCCGAGGAGGAGGCGACGCTGGCGACGCTGCTGGAGCGCGGCAATGCCAACGGCGCCGAGGGGCTGCGGCTGCTGTCGGGCGCCGAGGCGCGACGGCTGGAGCCCGATCTGGTCTGCACCGCCGCGCTGCTGTCGCCCACCACCGGGATCATCGATTCGCATGCGCTGATGCTGTCGCTGCTGGGCGAGGCCGAGGCGGCGGGGGCGATGCTGGCGCTGCATGCGCCGCTGCTGGCGGGCCGGGCCGAGGGCGGACGGATCGACCTGGAGGTCGGCGGCGCGGAACCGATGCGGCTCAGGGCCGCCAGCGTGGTGGTGGCGGCCGGGCTGGGCGCGCCGGGACTGGGGCGGGCGCTGGGGTTGCCGGACGTGCCGGACGGGCATCTGTGCCGGGGCACGTATTTCGCCCTGACCGGACGGGCGCCGTTCACGCGGCTGGTCTATCCGGTGCCGGTGGCGGCCGGGCTCGGGGTGCATTTCACCCTCGACCTGGGCGGTGCCGGGCGGTTCGGCCCCGATGTCGAGTGGGTCGAGCAGGAATCCTACGAGGTCGATCCGGCCCGGGCGCTGCCGTTCGTCGCCGCGATCCGGCGCTACTGGCCCGGGCTGCCCGACGACGCGCTGGCCCCGGCCTATGCCGGGATCCGGCCGAAGATCACCGCGCCGGGCGAACCGGCGGCCGATTTCCGCATCGACGGGCCGGAGCGCACCGGAATCCCCGGGGTGGTGGCGCTTTACGGCATTGAAAGTCCTGGTCTGACATCCTGCCTGACGATCGCCGACCTCGTCGCGGAGTTGCTGACATGACCGGACCGTCCCTGATTCGTCGCCTGACCCTGGCGCTGCTGCTGGCGGGCGGCCTCGCCGGGCCGGCCGCGGCGCTCGACAAGCCGCGCGACTTCAACCCGCCGATGCCCGAGCAGGTGCCGAACTTCCGCGCCCAGACCCGCGACGTGCTGATCGAGCTGGCCAGCTACGCCAAGAAGCGCGACCCGCATTTCCAGATCCTGCTGCGCAACGGGGTCGAGTTGCTGGCCAAGGGCGACTGGGAGGAGCAGTGGGACGCCCTGCACGATCCCGCCGGCACCAATTTCTATCGTCGCCTGCCGCCGCGCGCGGTCTACCGGCCGTTGGTCAAGCTGCTCGACGGGCTGGTGATCGACGGGCTCTATTGCGGCAAGCGGGCGTTCGACCAGCCGCTGGACGCCGCGCTGAAGGCCCGCCGCGCCGACGACGCGGTGATCGACCGCGACAAGAAGCTGGGGGTGATCCGCCCGCCGCTGCCGACCGAGATGGGACCGTTCAGCAACGATCCGGCGGTCGAGTTGCGCCGCGCCGCCGAAATCCAGGAAAAGATCGAACGGATCGAACGCCAGCGCCGTATCCTCTACGCGGTCGATGCGATGCGGGCGGAGAACCGGGTGCTGCTGTCGGTCGAGAGTTGCGCCGGCCCGGCGGCGACCGCCGCCCTGCGCGCCGGGGCGCGCGACCATGTGGTGCCTTACGTCACCGCCAGCGGCCGGCTCGACGAGGGACCGAAGACCCATCCCCCCGGCGAGAATTCGGCCGAGGCGACTTCGCTCGGAGCGGTGCGGGCGTGGCTGCCGCTGCTGCGCAGCGACCGCTTCGGCGACAAGGGCGCCTTCGTCGACGCGGTGGCGGGCGACAATGACGATCTGGTGGTCATCGACGTCGCCCAGCGGGCCCAGGGCCTGACCAAGGACGACCTGACCCGGATGAAGTTCAAGAAGATGGGGCCGCGCCGGATGGTGTTCGCGGTGCTGCCGATCGGTCGGGCCTATGACTGGCGCTGGTACTGGCAGAAAGGCTGGGAGGTCGGCAATCCGGCCTATCTGTTTGCCCATGACGCCGCCCCGGGCAGTTACATCGTCGATCTTGCCAACGGCGAATGGAAGGCGCTGTTGGGCAAGTACCTCACCGCGGTGATGGATCTTGGCTTCGACGGCGTGCTGTTCGACGATGCCGACACCTATCTGTGGTTCGAGGAGTTGATGCCGATCGACCACTGAGCCCGGCCCCGCCATCGCCGGCACCGTTCCCTTTCGTCCCCCGAGGCAGCGTGCTCAACAATCCCCGCAGTTACGAAGAAGCCTGCCGCACCTTCCGCTGGCGCGTGCCCGACCGCTACAATCTGGCGTTCGACCTGTGCGACCGCCATGCGCTGGGGGGGGCCGACGGCCACCGCACCGCGCTGGTGGTCGAGCGCGCCGACGGCGAGGGCGAGCATTACACCTTCCTGGTGCTGCGGTTGCTGGCCAACCGGCTGGCCAACGTGCTGGCCGCGCGCGGGGTGAGCCCGGGCGACCGGGTCGGCCTTGCCCTCGCTCCCGGGCTGGAGGCGGCGGTGGCGCTGCTGGCGGTCCTGCGGATGGGAGCGGTGGCGGTGCCGCTGCCGCTCGGGCTCGGCGCCGCGCCGCTGGCGTGGCGGCTCGACAATAGCGGGGCGGTGGCGCTGATCGTCGATCCCGGCCTGCTGCCGGTGGTGGCGCTGGCCCGGCCGCATCTGCCGATGCTCGGCACGGTGCTGGTCGCCGCCGACAGCCCCGGCCCCGACGCCCCGGCGCTGTGGCCGGCGATCGAGGTCGCCTCGGACCGCTTCGCCCCGGCGGTGACCAGCCCGGATTCGCCCGCCTTCCTGTTCTATCCCGGCGACACCGCCGGCCGGCCGGGCGGGGTGATCCACGCCCACCGGGCGATGATCGGCGGCCTGCCGGCGATCGAGCTGGCGCTGGGGCTGTTCCCGCAATTCGGCGACGTCGCCTGGACCCCGGGCGACTGGATGACGCCGGAGGCGCTGTTCCGGCTGGTGCTGCCGGCGTGGCATCACGGGGTGGCGGTGGTGGCGAGTCCGGGGCCGTTCGATCCCGGCCGGGCGCTCGACCGGATCGGCCGGCTGGGCATCCGCGCCGCCTGGCTGCCGCCCGAGACGCTGACGCCGCTGATCGAGGCCAGCACCGGCCGCACCTTCGCCCGGCCGCGCGCGCTGGCCAGCGGCCCCGATCCGCTGACCGCCGACCAGCACGAGGCGGCGCTGCGCGCCTTCGGCATCCATGTCAACGAGGCCTGGGGGGTGCTGGAGACCGGCGCGGTCACCGCCAACCTCGCCGGCATGATGGATCTGCGTCCGCCCTCGCCCGGACGGGCCGCCCCCGGCCTGACCATCGAGGCCACCGAGGAATCCGGCCTGCCGGTGCGGGCCGGACGGCGCGGCATCCTGGCGGTGTCGGCCGACGCCCCGGGCAATTTCCTCGGCTATTGGGAGGGCGGCGACGGCCCGGCCCGACACGAGGGCAAATGGCTGCTGACCGGCCGGCTGGGCTGCCGCGACCTCGATTACTATGTCTGGCCCGAGCCGCTGGCCTGCGAGGAGGGAGCGGTCCTGATCGCCGGCCGCCGCGTCCGCCTCGACGAGATCGAATCGACCCTGGCCCGCCACCCGGCGATCGCCGCCGCCGGGGTGATCGACGTGCCGGGCGGCCTGCGCGCCTTCGTGGTGTTCAAACCCGGCACCCCACCGGAACCGGCCGAATTGCGCGACTGGATCCGCCTGCGCCGGGGCGCCGACGCGGTGCCGCGCTGGATCGAGCCGACCGAAGCCCTGCCGCTGACCGTCGATGGCACCCTGCTGCGCGACGAATTGCGCACCCGCCCGCTGCGCCTCGGCGGAACCTCGCCCGAGGATCGCCTGAGCGGGCGCTAAATGCGCGGGATCCAAGGGCCCCCGGCCCTTGGCGGGTGCGGGCAGCGCCCGCGCTTTTTTCAGCCGTGCCCGGCCATCGCCCGCACCTGGGCCGGATCCACCCCCGCCTCGCGCAGCGAACGCAAGGTCTGGGCACGGTCGCGCTTGGCGAGACGGCGGCCGTCGGGACCGAGCAGCAGCGGATGATGGGCGTAATCCGGCACCGGCAGCCCGAACAACGCCTGCAACAGCCGATGCAGATCGGTGGCGGCGAACAGATCCTCGCCCCGCGTCACCAGCGTCACCCCCTGGCGGGCATCGTCGAGGGTGACGGCGAGATGGTAGCTGGCCGGACAATCCTTGCGCGCCAGCACCACGTCGCCGAAGCGGGTAGGATCGGCCGTCACCGTGCCGGCATGGCGGTCGTGCCAGCACAGCGGCCCGGCCTCGGCGCAGGCGGCGGCGACGTCGAGCCGCAGGGCGTAGGGCTGGCCGGCGGCGATCCGCTCGGCCCGCTCGGCCGGCGCCAGGGCGCGGCAGGTGCCGGGATAAAGCGGCCCGTCCGGCCCGTGCGGCGCGGTGGGAGCAGCGGCGATGTCCCTGCGGGTGCAGAAGCAGGGATAAAGCAGCCCACGCCCGGCCAATTGGTCGAGCGCGGCGCGGTATTCGGCGAAATGCGCCGACTGGATCCGCACCGGCTGCGCCCAGGCGAGGCCGAGCCAGGCCAGATCCTCCAGGATTTGCGCGGTGAAGACCGGCCGGCAGCGGGTGCGGTCGATGTCCTCGATCCGCAGCAGGAAGCGGCCGCCGCCGGCGCGGGCCGCCTCCCAGGCGGTCAGGGCGGCGTGGGCGTGGCCGAGATGCAGCTCGCCGGTCGGGCTCGGGGCGAAACGGGTGACGATCATCCTGCGCAACGGCCAAGGGAAAAGGCTTCACGACACGGGGCCGGCATGGGAGGATGGCTCCCTCTGGCGGCCGGCGCCGGCGCCAGCCTAGCCCGGATCGCGGCCGCCGTCACCGCCCGCCCCGGAGCCGTCATGTCCGAGCAATCCCCCGTGCCCCTTACCGGCCCCGAGGCCGCCCCCGCCTCCGGCGGGCCGGCGGCGCAATTGGTGGTGCTGCTGCACGGGCTGGGGGTGGACGGATCCGACCTGATCGGCCTTGCCCCCTATTTCGCCGAGGCGCTGCCCGACGCCGCCTTCTTCGCCCCCGACGCGCCCGATCCGTGCGATCTGATCCCGTTCGGCCGGCAATGGTTCAGCCTGCAGGACCGCGCCGCCAGCCAGGTGGTGGCCGGATTGCGCGGCGCGGCGCCCCGGTTGGCCGCCACCATCGCCGCCGCCGCCGCGCGCTGGGGGGTCGGCCCCGGCGACGTCGCCCTGGTCGGTTTCAGCCAGGGGGCGATGATGGCGCTCGATGTCGGTCTGCGCCGCTCCCCGCCGCCGGCGGCGATCGTCGCCTTTTCCGGAGCGCTGGTCGATGCCGCCCGCCTGCCGGACGAGATCGCGGCGCGGCCGCCGGTGCTGCTGGTCCACGGCGCCGAGGACGAGGTGGTCAATCCGGCCAGCCTCGCCACCGCCGAACGGGCGCTGGGCGCGGTGGGGGTGCCGGTGCTGGCCCAGCTTCGCCCCGGGCTCGGCCACGCCATCGACGACGAGGGCGCGGCGCTGGCCCGCGCCTTCCTGCTCCAGGCCTTCGGCGGCGCCGACTGACGGCACGACTCCCGGGTGGGAATGAGACCCGCAAATCGCGGCGAAAAAAGGGCGGAAACCCGGGCGCCCCCCGCCGTTCGGCCGGGAGACGCCACCGCCGTTTTTCCTCCCCGACGATCGTGACACGAGGCGGATTCCAGGCTAGAACTAGCCGCATGCACCGCTATGCCAATCCCGCCCGCTTCCTGCGTCTGGCCAAGGCGATCCTGCCGTATTCGTCGGGGCTCGCCATCCTCCTCATCGGCTCCGGCCTGTGGTTCTCGCTGGTCGGCTCGCCCGCCGATTACCAGCAGGGCGACAGCATGCGGATCATGTATGTCCACGTCCCCTCCGCCTGGATGGGGATGGTGTGCTACGTGGCGATGGCGGTGCTGAGCGCGATCGCCCTGATCTGGAAGCATCCGCTGGCCGATCTGCTGGCCCGGGCCACCGCCCCGGTCGGCGCCGCCTTCACCCTGCTCTGTCTGGTGTCGGGCTCGCTGTGGGGCAAGCCGATGTGGGGGACGTGGTGGGTGTGGGACGCGCGGCTGACCAGCATGCTGATCCTGCTGTTCCTCTATTTCGGCTACATCGCCCTGGTCGACGCCTTCGACGATCCCGAGCGCGGGGCCAAGGCCGGCGCGATCCTGGCGCTGGTCGGCGCGGTCAACATCCCGGTGATCAAGTTCTCGGTCGATTGGTGGAACACTCTGCACCAGCCGGCCAGCGTGGTGAAGATCGGCGGCCCGGCGATCGACCCCAGCATGCTGCTGCCGCTGCTGCTGATGGCGTTCGGGTTCAAGGCCTATTGGGTCACCGTGCTGCTGCTGCGCGGCCGGGCCGAGATCGCCGCCCAGAAGATCCGCGTCCTGCGCCTCGCCCGGGTTCAGGCCGCCGCGCAAGGAGAATGAGCGGATGGAAGCCCTCACTGTCTGGTTCGCCATGGGGGGCTATGCCCCCTTCGTCTGGCCGGCCTACGCCCTGACGCTGGCGGTGCTGGCCGGCGTGCTGGTGATCTCGCTGCGGCAATTGCGCCAGCGCGAGGCCGAACTCGAACAATTGCAGGGCGATCGCCGCGCCCGGCGCGGCGGCGGGGCGACACCCGGGGCGGCGCCATGAACCGCAAGCAGCGCCGCCTTTATTTCGTGCTGCTGGGGCTGCTGGCGCTGGGCGCCGCCGCCACGCTGGTGCTGACCGCGATTTCGGATTCGCTGGTCTATTTCTATACCCCGAGCGATCTGGTTTCCAAGCAGCAGCCGGAAGGCCGGCGGATGCGGATCGGCGGTCTGGTCCAGGAACACAGCGTGATCCGCGACGGCGAACGGGTCGCCTTCGTCGTCACCGATCTGCGCCACAGCCTGCCGGTGCGCTATGCCGGGGTGCTGCCCGACCTGTTCCGCGAGGGCCAGGGGGTGGTGGTGGAAGGCCGGCTCGGCGCCGACGGCACCTTCCAGGCCAGCGAGGTGCTGGCCAAGCACGACGAGAAATACATGCCGAAGGACGTCGCCGACGCCCTCAAGAAATCGGGTCAGTGGAAGCCCCCGGCCCCGGCCAACTGAGCGCGGCGGCCGGCTGAGCGCGCCGGCCGGGGGATCCCCGCCGCGCCGCGCGGCGCCCGCCCTCTCCGACGAAAGGACCGACCACCGATGATCGCCGAAACCGGCCATTTCGCCCTGGTGCTGGCCCTGGCCGTCGCCGTCGTGCAGGCGACGGTGCCGCTGGCCGGCGCCCGGCGCGGCCGCCCCGCCTGGATGGCGGTGGCCGGCCCGGCCTCGGCCCTCCAGTTCCTGCTGATCGGCGTGGCCTTCGCCGCGCTGGTCCATGGCTACGTCACCAGCGATTTCTCGCTGGTCAACGTCGCCGCCAACAGCCACACCGACAAGCCGATGCTGTACAAGGTGGCCGGGGTGTGGGGCAACCACGAGGGTTCGCTGCTGCTGTGGGTCACCATCCTGGCTTTGTTCGGGCTGGCGGTGACCCTGTTCGGCCGCAACCTGCCGCCGGGGCTGAAGGCCCGCGCGCTGGCGGTGCAGGCGATGATCTCGGTCGGCTTCCTGCTGTTCCTGCTGATCACCTCGAACCCGTTCCAGCGACTCGACCCGGCGCCGTTCAACGGCAACGGCCTCAATCCGATGTTGCAGGATCCCGGTCTCGCCTTCCATCCGCCGATGCTCTATCTCGGCTATGTCGGCTTCTCGATGGCGTTCTCGTTCGCCATCGCCGCCCTGCTGGAGGGGCGGGTCGACGCCGCCTGGGCGCGCTGGGTGCGGCCGTGGACGCTGGCGGCCTGGGTGCTGCTGACCGGCGGCATCTTCCTCGGCTCGTGGTGGGCCTATTACACCCTGGGCTGGGGCGGCTGGTGGTACTGGGACCCGGTCGAGAACGCCTCGCTGATGCCGTGGCTGGCCGGCACCGCCCTGCTTCATTCCGCCATCGTGGTCGAAAAGCGCGACGCGCTGAAGAGCTGGACCATCCTGCTCGCCATCGTCACCTTCGGTTTCTCGCTGCTCGGCACCTTCCTGGTCCGCTCCGGGGTGCTGACCTCGGTCCATGCCTTCGCCACCGACCCGGCGCGCGGCATCTTCATCCTGCTGCTGCTGGTGGCGGCGATCGGCGGCTCGCTGGCGCTGTACGCCATACGGGCGCCGGCGATGAAGATCGGCGGCCTGTTCGCCCCGATCTCGCGCGAGGGCGCGCTGCTGTTCAACAACGTGCTGATGTCGACCGGGGCGGCAACGGTGCTGCTCGGCACCCTTTATCCGCTGATCGCCGACGCGCTGGGGCTGGGCAAGATCTCGGTCGGGCCGCCCTTCTTCAATTCGGTGTTCCTGCCGCTGATGGTGCCGATGGTGGTGATGATGGCGCTGGCGCCGATGATGTCGTGGAAGCGCGGCGATCTCGGCGCGGTGCTGGGGCGGATGCGGCTGGTCGGGCTGATCGCGCTGCTGGTCGCCGCCGCCACCTGGCAGCTTCAGGGCGGCGCCGCCGGGCCGTGGTGGAGCGCCGCCGGCTTCGGGCTGGCGGCGTGGCTCGGGCTCGGCACCCTGGCCGACCTCGCCGAGCGGATCCGGCTGTTCCAGGCCCCGGTGCAGGCGCCGTTCCGCGCTTTGGCCCTGCCGCGCTCGGCCTGGGGGATGATGCTGGCCCATTTCGGGCTGGCGCTGTTCATCGTCGGCCTGACCGCCTCGGGCGCCTGGACCACCGAATCGGTCCAGGTGCAGAAGATCGGCGAGACGGTGACCGTCGCCGGCCGGGCGGTGACGCTGACCTCGGTCGAGCAGGTCGAGGGGCCGAACTATCTCGCCCGGCGCGGCCATTTCACCGTCAGCCGCAACGGCGTGGTGATCGCCGAGATGAGCCCGGAGAAGCGGGCCTACCGCAATCCGCCCCGCCCGATCACCACCGCCGCGATCCGCTCCGGCATCACCGGCGACCTTTATGTCGTGATCGGCGATCCCGACCCGAAGGGCGGCGAGGCGGCCGGCTACATCACCCGGCTGTATTTCAATCCCTGCATTCCGTGGCTGTGGGCCGGCGGCCTGCTGCTGATGCTGGGCGGCCTGATCAGCCTCGCCGACCGGCGCCACCGCATCGGCGCGCCGACCCGGGCGGCCCGCGCCGCCGATGCTTGACGACGAAAGGGGCAAGGCGATGCGTCGTGCGCTCTATCTGCTGCCGGTGCTGGTGTTCGTCGGCCTGGCGGTGCTGTTCCTCAAGGGGCTGACCCTCGACCCGCGCGAGATCCCCTCGGTGCTGATCGACCGCCCGGTGCCGGAGATGGCGCTGCCGCCGCTGCCGGGCCGTCCGGCCGACAGCGGGCTGGCCTCGTCCGACCTCAAGGGCCGGGTGTCGGTGGTCAACATCTACGGCTCGTGGTGCATCGCCTGCCTGCAGGAGCACCCCACCCTGCTCGCGCTCAAGCAGCAGGGCGAGGTGCCGATCCACGGCATCGACTGGCGCGACGACCCGGCCCAGGGCGCGGCGTGGCTGGCCAAGCACGGCGATCCCTACCAGCGGGTCGGCAGCGATCCCGCCCCCGGCCGCGCCGCGATCGATTTCGGCGTCACCGGCGCGCCGGAAAGCTTCATCGTCGATAAGAACGGGGTGATCCGCTACAAGCATATCGGTCCGATCACCCCGGACAACTGGCGCAAGACCCTGCTGCCGATCATCCGCAAGCTGGAGGCTGCGCCATGAGAGCCCTGCCCCTGTCCGTGGCGCTGCTGCTCGGGCTGCTGGCGGCGGCGCCCGCCGCCCTCGCGGTCAATCCCGACGAGATGCTGCCCGACCCGGCCCAGGAGGCCCGCGCCCGCGCCCTCGGCCAGGGGCTGCGCTGTCTGGTGTGCCAGAACGAATCGATCGACGAATCCGAGGCCGACATCGCCCGCGACCTGCGCCAGATCGTGCGCGAGCAGATCCGCGCCGGCCAGTCGGACCAGCAGATCGAACACTTCCTGGTCGATCGCTACGGCGATTACGTGCTGCTGAAGCCGCCGTTCAAACCCTCCACCCTGGTGCTGTGGCTCGGTCCGCCGCTGCTGCTGGTGGTGGGCGCCGGGATGGCGGCTTTGTTCTATCGCCGCCGGCGCGGCGCCCCCGCCCCGGCCGAGGCGCCGCTGAGCGCCGAGGAACAGCGCCGGCTCGACCGGGTGCTGAAGGAGAAGGGCGAATGATCTGGATCCTGTTCGGCGGCCTGACCGCGGTGACGATGCTGTGGCTGCTGCTGCCGCTGCTGCGGCCGCCGGCCGCCGTCGCCGCCGCCCGCGCCGCCTATGATCTCGCGGTCTATCGCGATCAGCTCGACGAGATCGGCCGCGACATCGAGCGCGGCCTGCTGTCGCCCGATCAGGCCGAGGCCGCCCGCACCGAGATCAAGCGGCGGATGCTGGCCGCCGCCGACGCCCCCGCCGCCGCCGCCGCGCCGGCCGCCGCCGGCGGCTGGCCGGCCTGGCTGATCGCGCTCGGCCTGCCGTTGCTGTCGTTCGGGCTGTACACCCTGCTTGGCTCCCCCACCCTGCCCGACCAGCCCTATGCCGGCCGCGCCGCCGAAATCGCCGAGATCCGCGGCCAGTTGTCGCTGATCGAGGACCGGGTGCAGAAGCTGGAGGAACGCCTCAAGGCCAATCCGGCCGATGGGCAGAGCTGGACGATGCTCGGCCGCTCGCTGCGCGCGCTGGGTCGGGCCGAACCGGCCCGGCAGGCCTACCGCAAGGCGGTCGGGCTGCTGCCCGACGCGGTCGAACCCCGGATCGAACTGGCCGGAATGCTGATCGAGGAGGCCCAGGCCCCGACTCCCGAGGCGGTGGCGCTGCTGCGCGAGGTGCTGGCTCATCAGCCCGACCAGCCGGACGCACTCTATTTTGTCGCCCAGGCCGAGTTGGGGGCCGGTCACACCGCCCAGGCGCGCGAGATGCTGACCCGGCTGGCCACGCTGCTGCCGGCCGGATCGAGCGACCGCGCCGAGGTCGAGAAGCAGATCGAAAAACTGAAGTAACGGTGATGCGGGCGCTGCCCGCACCCGCCAAGGGCCGCAAGGCCCTTGGATCCCGTCGGTTGGGGGGGGGCGATGGTGCGGGGGGATGGCGGGTTCGGCCTTTATCTGCACTGGCCGTTCTGCCGGTCGAAATGTCCCTATTGCGACTTCAACAGTCGGCCAAGCGCGGCGGTCGATCAGGGGCGTTGGGGGCGGGCGCTGGCGGCGGAGATGGACCATTTCGTCGCCCAGACCCCGGGGCGGCGAGTCACCAGTCTGTTTTTCGGCGGCGGGACTCCGTCGCTGCTCGACCCGGCGATCGTCGCGGCGCTGATCGAACGGGCGCGGCAACTCTGGGCGTGCGATCCCGATTGGGAAGTGACGCTGGAGGCCAATCCGTCGAGTACCGAGGCCGGGCGCTTCGCCGGCTATCGGGACGCCGGAATCAACCGGCTGTCACTCGGGCTCCAGGCGCTCGACGATGCCGCGCTGCGCTGGCTCGGCCGGCCGCACGACCTCGCCGAGGGGCTGGCGGCGCTGGCGACGGCGCGGGCGGCGTTTCCCCGCGTCTCGTTCGACCTGATCCATTCCCGCCCCGGCCAGAGCCTCGCCGCCTGGAGCGAGGAACTGCGCCGGGCGCTTGATCTCGGCCCGGATCACCTGTCGCTGTACCAGTTGACGATCGAGGACGGCACCGCCTTCGCCCGCCAGGGCATCGCCCCGCCGGCCGACGATGACGGCCGCGCCCTGCTCGACCTGACCCGCGAGATCACCGCCCGCGCCGGCCTGCCCGCCTACGAAGTCTCCAACCACGCCCGGCCCGGCGCCGAATGCCGCCACAACCTGACCTATTGGCGCGGCGGCGACTGGGTCGGGATCGGCCCCGGCGCCCATGGCCGGCTCGGCCGCCGCGCCCTGGCCCAGATCCGCGACCCGGCCCTCTGGCTGGCCACGGTCGAAACCGCCGGCCACGCCACCGCCGAGGACGAAATCCTCCCCCCCGCCGCCTTCGCCGCCGAACGCCTGATGATGGGCCTGCGTCTGGCCGAAGGCATCG
>JBDLVO010000152.1:0-2827 GCA_039804805.1 Pseudomonadota bacterium | reverse complement strand
GATCGAGGCGCCGCCGCGCGCCCATTGGCTGCGGGCGCTGTTCGCCGAACTGGAGCGCCTTGCCGGCCACCTGCTCGACATCGGCGCGATCGCCAACGATGCCGGCTTCGCCATCCTGCTGGCCGAGACGATGACCCTGCGCGAGCAGGTGCTCGACCTCAACCGCGAATTGTTCGGCCATCGCCTGCTGATGGACCGGGTGGTGCCGGGCGGGGTGGCCGACGATTTGCCGCCCGAGGCCACCGCCTGCCTGCGCGACCTGATCGACCGGCTCGGCCCGGCGCTGGCGCGGGTGCGGAATCTCTACGAAAACACCCCCTCGCTGTCCGACCGCACCCAGGGCACCGGCATCCTGGCCCCGGCGCTGGCCCACCGCTTCGGCGCCGGCGGCGTGGTCGGCCGCGCCTCCGGCCGCAGTCAGGATGCGCGCCAGAGTCCGGGCTATCCGCCCTATCAGCGGCTTGATCTGACCGTGCCGATGCATCTCAAGGGCGACGTCGATGCCCGGGTGCTGGTGCGGATCGCCGAGGCGACGGAAAGCCTGCGCCTGATCGGGCGGATCCTGCTCGAATTGCCGGGCGGGCCGGTGTTCGCGCCGCTGCCGGGGCGGGCCGGCGAGGGGCTGGCCCTGGTCGAAAGTTTTCGCGGCGAGGTGGCGGTGTGGCTGCGGCTCGACGGCGAGGGGCGGATCGCCGCCTTCCATGCCCACGATCCGTCCTGGTTCCAGTGGCCGTTGCTGGAGGCGGCGATCAAGGGCAACATCGTTGCCGACTTCCCGCTGTGCAACAAGTCGTTCAACTGTTCCTATTCGGGGCATGACCAATGATTCCGCCGGTCGCCCGCCTGATGCTGCGCGCCCTGATCGCCGGTCCGGTGACCCGGCGCGAGCCGCTCGCCCCCGCTCCCGAGGCCGCCGCCGAACTGGCGGCGGCGCTGAAGCGCGAGGCGCGGCGGCGGCTGGGCCGCTCGCTGGCGATCCGCGCCGTCGATGCCGGCTCGTGCAACGGCTGCGAACTGGAAATCCACGCCGCCAACGGGCCGGTTTACGATCTGGAGCGCTTCGGCCTGCGCTTCGTCGCCAGCCCGCGCCATGCCGACGTGCTGCTGGTATCGGGGCCGGTCACCGCCAACATGGCCGAGGCGTTGGCCCGCACCCATGCCGCGATGCCGGGGCCGAAATGGGTGGTGGCGCTGGGCGATTGCGCCCGGGACGGCGGCTGCTTCGCCGGGCCCTACGCGGTGCTGGGCGGGGCGGCGGCGGTGCTGCCGGTCGATCTGACCATCCCCGGCTGCCCGCCCGAGCCCCAGGCGATCCTGGCCGGGCTGGTGTCGCTGCTGGAGCGGAGCTGATCCGGCGCGGCCGCCTCGTCAGGTCAGGGTCTTCTGCGAGATGGCCGTATTGCTGATGTCGTTCGGGCGGGAGAAGGTTGCGGTCGCTCCGGGGGCGATCTCGGTCTGATAGGCCTTCTGGACGGATTTTACGGAGTAGGTCTCCGACGAGACATGGGCGCCGATGGCGAAAACCTTGGTCGTT
This sequence comes from Pseudomonadota bacterium, assembly GCA_039804805.1. GTDB lineage: Bacteria > Pseudomonadota > Alphaproteobacteria > Rhodospirillales > Magnetospirillaceae > Phaeospirillum. The sequence goes on along the minus strand of JBDLVO010000152.1, from coordinate 1,293 downwards.
CCCTTGATGACAAAGACGGTGACGGCGGTTCCTGTCGCAAAGGAATAGGATACGTGCGCCGCGTTGACGACCTTTGCGCAGGCATTTCCTGTCGTGAAATAGACGGCTCCTTCCTTGTATTGCCCGTTTTTTTGAATGATGTCGCGCGCCGCCTTGGAGATGTTTGGTTCCTTGGGGTTGTTGTGGGCGCTGTTGGGGTAGCTGATATCCCATGTGTCGGTCGAGCCGCTTAAGGCGCAGATCTCCTCGAACAGGGATTTGTGTTGTTGCTCCTGCGGGGTCAGCAGCGGCTTGGGGGCCGAGCTGATGATATCTTTCTGGAAACCGGTATAGGCGTCATCAAAATTGTTGAAGACCCTTTCGCGGTCTCCATAGATCATTCTGTAGACGGACAGTCTTATTTTTTCATAATCGTCCTTATTCTCTTTCGCCTTGTCCTTAAGAAACTCCGTGTAGCTCTGAAAGAACGTGGTCTCTCCGCCCTTTCCCTCGTAGGAATTCGGTTTGATGGTGAGTTTCCCCTGAAGCGTGGGGGCGGTGCGCCCGGCGATCGGCGGGGGGAGATGCACCGCCCGTGGTCCGGCCAGGGGGTGGGCCGGCTTGGGTTGGGCGATGGCGACCGGGCCGGGGCGGGGCGACGGCGGGGCGGATCGGATCGGGGCGACCGGCGGTGGGGCGTGGATGGCCCGCGGACGGGCGGCCTGGGCGGTGGCGATCTGTGGCGGAGCGAACGGTCGCGTTTCGGGCATCAGGGCCACTCCCCTTGGCACGGGATGGTTTCAGTCTAAAGCCGTTTGTCTGCCAGGGGAACAGGTCATGGGCCGGGCGGTACCAAAGGGCGGCCGGTGTCATCCCAGCGCGGTGGCGACGCGGTCGAACACCTCGTCCCAGTCGCCCGGCGCGCTCTGGCGGAACAGCCGCATCGACGGATAGAGCGGGCTGTCGTCGCGGCGGTGGCGCCAGCGCCAATCGGCCGAGAACGGCAGCAGCAGCCAGACCGGCCGCCCCATCGCCCCGGCGAGGTGGGCCAGCGCGGTATCGACGGTGATCACCAGATCGAGCCCGGCCAGGATCGCGGCGGTGGCCCGGAAATCCACCAGTTCGGGGCCGAGATCGACGATCCGCCCCGTCTCGGCCGTCAGCACGGCGGCATCGGCCGGGCGCGGATCCTTTTGCAGGGCGAACAGGCGAACCGGGGCGGCGGCGAGGCGGTCGAGCATCTGCGCCGCCGCGATCGAGCGCAGCCGGTCGGCGCGGTGGGACGGGTTGCCGCTCCAGGCCAGCCCGACCGCG
>JBDLVO010000151.1:0-2639 GCA_039804805.1 Pseudomonadota bacterium | reverse complement strand
TCACCGCCGCCTGCTTCCATTACGCGGCGGTGCTGGATTCGATCTTTCCCTGAGGGGGGCGGGGGCGCCCCCTATCGTTCGGGTCCGATCTCGACCGCCGCGAACCGGCTGGCGCGGAAGCCGGGCGACCAATGGCCGGCGGCGAGGCCGGCCTTCAGCTTGAGATGAGCGAGGAAGGCGCGCGGCTCGGGCAATTGTTCCCACACCACCGGCAGGAACAGGGCGCGGCGGCCCTGATCCTCGATGATCAGGCCGTCGCGGCGGGGATGCAATTGGGCCAGCAGATCGGCTTCGTCGGCGAAGCGCAGCGGCTCGGGCGGGGTCAGCACCGAAATCGCCAGATCGAGTCCGGGCAGTTCGCCATCCGCCAGCGGCGGAAAGCGGGAATCGCGAAAGGCGGCGGCGAAGGCGTTGTCGACCACGTCCTCGGCCAGCGGTCGCCAGGCCTGGGGCGAGCCGATGCAGCCGCGCAACTGACCGAAACGGGTCAGGGTGACGAAGGCGGCCCCGGCGGCGGCGAGCGGCCCCGGCCGGTGGTCGGGCGGCGGCGGGGCGGCGGGGCGGCCGGTGGCGAGGCCATGGCGGATCGAGCCCCAGGCAAGGTCGAGCAAAGCGGGGCCGGCGGCGCGGATCGCGGCGGCGGCGCGGTCGGCCTCGGATTCGGCGCCGGCCTCGGGCTCGGTCAGCGCCCAGGCGCCATAGCCGACGACGCGGTCGCGGCTGCCGGCGGTGTCGCCGGAATTGCGGCGATCGAGCGGTTCGATGGCGAGGCCGCGCCGCTTGGCCGCCAGCAGCAGCCCGGCCAGCGGGACGCGGCCACAGGCGGAATCGGGATCGAGGGCGAGGGCGGCGGCGTCGAACCGTTCGATCGCGGCGGCGGTGGCGGCGTCGTGGCGGCGGCAGGATTGGTAATCGAGATAATGCGACAGGTCGGTCGAGACCACGATCAGGGTCTCCGGTCCGCCCCACACCGCGTCGAAGGTGGCGGCGACGCTGTCGGCGGCGGCGTCGCCGATCACGATCGGCAGCAGCCGGAAGCCATCGCCCAGCACGGTCTGGAGGAACGGCAACTGCACTTCGAGGGCGTGTTCCTGAAGATGGGCCTGATCGCTGAAACCGAGGCCGGGCCGTCCGGCCAGCCGGCGGGCGCCCTCCTGGTCGAGCGCGACCGGCCCGAGCGGTGAGTCCCAGATCTCGGCGGCCGACAGCGCCTGTCCGCGCAGGGCGACGCGATGGGCCGGCCCGGCCAGCACCACCCGGCGGATGCGGTCGCGGGCGGGAATCAGCCGGGCATAGGCGACGGCGGCGGTCGGCCCGGAATAGACCCAGCCGGCATGCGGCACCACGATCGCTTTCGGCACCGGCCCGGCGGCGGGCGGCGCGGCGGCGAGCAGGGCGGCGACCGCCCGGCGCACCTCGTCGGGATCGGCGGGGTAGAATTGCCCGGCGACGGCGGCGGCGCGAATCGCGGTCACGATAAGCCTCCATGGCACATTTCTGACGGATTTATGCTACTCTTATACGAATGGCGATGCCACCCGGGCGAAAGGATTGCGACCATGGGGACGATGTCGGCGCGGTACTGGCACAAGCGGGATGACGGCCAGATCGAATGCGACCTTTGCCCGCGCGCCTGCGTGCTGGAGGAGGGACAGGCCGGGGCCTGCGCCAACCGGGCCCATCGCGGCGGGGTGATGGTCGCCACCAGCTACGGCCGCGCCTCGGGCTTCTGCATCGATCCGATCGAGAAGAAGCCGCTGTATCATTTCCTGCCGGGCAGCGCGGTGCTGTCGTTCGGCACCACCGGCTGCAATCTGGTCTGCCGCTTCTGCCAGAACTGGGACATTTCGCGCGCCCGGGGCGGCGAGCGGCTGAGCGAGGCGGCCTCGCCCGAGGCGATCGCCGAATCCGCCGCGCGGCTGGGCTGTCGCTCGGTCGCCTTCACCTACAATGACCCGGTGGTGTTCCTCGAATACGCCGCCGACGTCGCCGACGCCTGCCACCGCCTCGGCATCGCCACCGTGGCGGTCAGCGCCGGTTATATCACCGAGGCGGCGCGGGCCGACCTGTTCGACCGGATCGACGCCGCCAACATCGACCTCAAATCCTTTTCCGATTCGTTCTATCGCCGCCTGTGCGGGGCGCGGCTCGACCCGGTCAAGGAGACGCTGCGCTGGCTGGTGCATGAGAGCCGGGTGTGGGTCGAGATCACCACCCTGCTGATCCCGGGCGAGAACGATTCCCCGGCCGAGATCGCCGCCTTGTCCGGCTGGATCGCCGCCGAACTGGGGCCGGAAGTGCCGCTGCACTTCACCGCGTTCCATCCCGACTGGAAGATGACCGACCGCCTGCCGACCGACCCGGCGACGCTGGCCCGCGCCCGCGCCATCGCCCGCGCCGAGGGGCTGCGTCACGTCTATACCGGCAACGTGCGCGACCGCGAGGGCGGCAGCACCTGGTGCCCCACCTGCGGCGCCCGCCTGATCGGCCGCGACGGCTACCTGCTGACCGAATGGGGGTTGTCGCCCGAGGGAAGCTGCCTCGGCTGCGGCGCTCCGCTGGCCGGCCGGCTCGAAGCCGAACCCGGCACCTGGGGCGCCCGCCGCGAGCCGGTCCAGCTCGGCGCCTGAAATGTGACG
>JBDLVO010000150.1:0-3382 GCA_039804805.1 Pseudomonadota bacterium | reverse complement strand
CAGCCGGTTTCCAGCGAACCGGCGAAATCGGGGGCGCTGACATCGATCACCGCGATATCGTCGAGCTCCTTGTGCCGGGCCCGGATCAGCTTCACCTCGCCGGCCATATCCTCGCCCCGGGTCTCGGTCAGACCGGTGGTGCAGAGGCCGATGACGCGCGGCTTGGCCCGCTCGAAGATATTGCCGATCGCCTGTTCCACATGATCGGCGCCGCCCAGGATGGTGGTCAGCTCGTTCATGGCGGTGGTCTGGAGCGGAATCGCCTCGCGGAAATGGCGGACCATGGCCACCAGGGCGAAGGCGGTGCAGCCCTGGCTGCCGTGGAACATCGGCAGGCAGCCGCGCATGCCGAGGAAGGCCAACGCCGCCCCCAAGGGCGCGCTGATCTTCAGCGGACAGGAGGACAGCGGCTTGTTGTGATCGACGATCAGGGCCATGACGCGACTACTCCTGTTCCAGATCCCACGGCGCCGGGGCGCGGACCTGCTGCCAGACGGGGTTGTTGATCGACAGGTCGATCTGCCGCACCAGTTCGACCATGCCGTCATAGCCGGCATAGCCGTGATGGCGTTCCTGGTTGATGTCGATCCAGGGGGTGCGGGCCTTGAGCGCGATGAACTGCGACCGGCCGCCCGACAGCATCATGTCGGCGCGCCCTTCCTTGAACATGCGGTACATCTCGGGGGCGGGGATGGCGTCGGCCAGCTTGGTCGGGTCGCCGCCGAGCCGGGCCAGCGCCTTGTCGCGGTCGGCCGGCGTGCTTTTGCGCACCGAGGAGCCGACCACCTCCATGCCGACTTCCTGGAGCGCCTGGATCACCGACCAGCTCTTGACGCCGCCGGTGTAGAGCAGCACCCGCTTGCCGGCGAGGCGGGCCTTGTAGGGCTCGATCTTGGCCCAGGCCTTGGCCTCCTCGGCGGCGATCAGCGCCTCGGCGCGGTCGAGCAGCACCGGCTCGGCGCCGCGCTCGACCAGCAGCCGGGCGATCGAGCGCAGCGCGTCCGAGGTGTCGGAGATGCCGTAGAACGAGCCCTCGAAATAGGGGATGCCGTATTTTTCCTGCATCTTGCGCGCCAGGGTCACCAGCGCCTGACTACAGAGCACCATGTTGACCCGGGCGGTGTGACAGGACGCCACCTGATGGAAGCGGGCATCGCCGGTGATCGAGGCGCGCAGGCGGATGCCGAGCCGGTCGAGCAGCGGCTTGAACAGCCCCATCTCGCCGCAGACATTGTATTCGCCGAGGATGTTGATGTCGGTCGGGCCGGCATCGTCGGGCTCGATCGTGCCGATCACATGGTCGAACAGCGCCTCGCCGCCCAGCCGGTTGCCGAGATTCTTCGAGCCGGCGAAGCCCGGGGCGTTGATCGGGATCACCGGCAGCCCCAGCCGCTCGGCCGCCGCCTTGCACACCGCCTCGACATCGTCGCCGATCAGGGCGCCGACGCAGGTCTGATAGACGAACACCGCCGCCGGCTGGTAGCGCTGCGCCGCCCGCCGGATCGCCTTGTAGAGCTTCTTCTCGCCGCCATGGATGATGTCGAGATTGCTGAGGTCGGTGGTGAAACCGAGCCGGTAGAGGGTCGGCCCGCTGCTGGCGACGTTGCGGGTGTCCCAGGAATTGCCCTCGCAGGCGATCGGCCCGTGGACGATGTGGGCGACGTCGGTGATCGGCTGCAACGCGATCTTGGCGCCGTCGAAGGCGCAGCCGCCGGCGGTGGCGCCGGCCTTGCCCTTCTTGCCGCAGCCCTTCTTGCGCTGCGTCGCGTCCTTGGCCTGATTGGTGGCACAGGCGGGCTCGGTCATCAGCTCTTGAATCTTGCGCTTGAGCATCGGCTCGGCCTCCCGGTCTCGGTACATTTTTGTAAGAAGCAAGGGGCGTGCCATCGCCGCGAGGGCGGAAAAGCAGGCGTGGCGCGCCACGCCGTCACGACAATGTCGCGTCTGCGACAGGGAGGTGTCGGGAAAGAACGTGGGCTCCGCCCACACCCGCAAGGAGCCAGCGGCTCCTTGACCGGCGTCAATGGTCGGGGGGCTAGGCAGCCTTCAGCTTGGGCTCGGGCGGCGCGGCACACCACCGAAGCAGGTCCAGGAGCCGCTGGCTCCTGGCGGGTGTGGGCAGAGCCCACGAAAGCGGCAGGTGGATAAAAAAAGCGCGGGCCGAAGCCCGCGCTGGAGGAGAAACCCGGTCGGGGGGGCGCTATTTGCGGACCGACTGGAGGAAGCGTTCCGCCTCGCCGTTGAGGTCGGCGACGACGTTGGCCAGGGTCTTGGCGCTCCAGATCACCCGGATGGTGCCGGCACAGGCCTGGGCCGAGGCTTTCGACAGGTGGGTGACCGAGCGGGACACCTCGCCGGCCTGATGGGCGACCTCGCTGATGTTGCTGGCGATGTCGCGGGTGGTGGCCTCCTGCTCCTGCACCGCGCTGGCGATCGCGGTCGAGATGTCGTCGATCTCGCGGATGGTGGTCACCACCCCCTCGATGCTGCCGGTCATCTCGCGGGCCGAGGCCTGCACCGCCGCCACCTGCTGGGCGATCTCGTCGGTCGCCCGCGCGGTCTGGTTGGCGAGATGCTTGACCTCGCCCGCCACCACCGCGAAGCCCTTGCCGGCCTCGCCGGCCCGCGCCGCCTCGATGGTGGCGTTGAGGGCCAGCAAATTGGTCTGGGCGGCGATGTCGTTGATCAACTGCACCACGTTGCCGATCGCCCGCACCGCCTCGGACAATTCGCCCATCTGCCGCGCGGTGGTGTTGACGTCCTCCACCGCCCGCTGGGCGATGCGCGACGACTGGCTGACCTGCTTGGCGATCTCGTTGACCGATTCCGCCAATTGGCGGGTGGCCTCGGACACCGCGGCGGCGCGTTCGGTGGTGATCCCGGCCGCCTCGCTGACTTCCAGGGTGCGGCCGCCGCTCTTTTCCGAACGGTTGGCCATCGACTGGGCGGTGTTGCGGATGCCGGCGGTCGATTCATCGACCCGCGCCACCCGCGTCTTGACGGTGTGCTCGAAATTGTTGGCCATCTCGTGGCGGGCCTGGGCGCGCTGGGCCGAGGCGCGGTTGCGTTCCTCGTCCTGGGCCGAGCGCAGCGTCTCCGCCTCGATCATGTGTTCCTTGAACACCTGGACGGTGCGGGCCATGTCGCCGACCTCGTCGGCCCGGGCGGTGCCCTCGATCGCCACCGCCATGTCGCCCTTGGCGAGGCGTTCCATCAGCCCGCTCATCCCGAGGATCGGGCGGATGATCACCCGGCTCAGGATCCAGCGCACCACCAGCACCGAGACGATGGTCGACACCACCCCGAACACCACCAGCCAGACGATCGCCTGGTTGAGTTCGGCCTTCTCCGCCGCGGTCGACAGCGACGAGGACAGCACCGC
>JBDLVO010000149.1:0-2749 GCA_039804805.1 Pseudomonadota bacterium | reverse complement strand
GTTCGGCCCGGTTGCGGCTGACCGCCACCGTCTATCCGCGCGGCACCAGCCAGATGACGGTGCGGGCCAACGCGGTGATCGATCTCGGCCCGAAGAGCAACCAGATCGACGCGCCGGAATTCTATCAGAAATTGTTCTTCGAGCCGCTGTCGAAAGCGGTGTTCCTGCAGGCGTTGCAGGTCGAGGACCCCGGCGAGCCGCCGGTGGCGCCCCCGGCCCCGGCGTCGGCCGGCAACCAAGGGAGCCAGAAATGAGACGAGCGCCAGAAATGAAGCGGGCGGTGGCCGGACTGGCGGCGCTGGCCGCGCTCGGCCTGACGGCGGGCTGCCAGAGCGCGGCCGACCACGCCGCCGACGTGCGCAAGGCCCAGGCGGCGGGCGACCGCCTCACCGTCGGCACGGTCCAGCGCGAGATCCGCGTCGGCATGAGCGGCGCCGACGTGGTCGGGGTGCTGGGCGCCCCCAACATGGTCACCACCGACGACAAGCGGCGCGAGACCTGGGTCTATGACCGCATCGCCACCGAAACGGCCTATTCCGGCAGTTCGGGCGGGGTCAACGCGCTGTTCCTGGGTGGCGGGCTGGTCGGGGCGGCGCTGCTGGGCGGCGGCGGCGGTGCCGGGGTGCAGGGCTCGGCCGGGGCGTCGAGCACCAGCCAGCGCACCCTGACCATCATCATCAAATATGACGAGGCGGGGCTGGTGCGCGATTTCGCCTACCGCTCCAGCAGCTTCTGAGGGCGGGGCGGGGGATGGCGCGCCTGATCCCGCTGGCGGCGCTGGCGTTGCTGGCGCTGGCCGGCTGCCAGACCGACGTCGAGCGCCAGACGGCGGCGCTGACGCTCGGCCAGGACAATCTGGCCCAGCGCCAGATGCAGAGCCGCCGCTTCGACACCAAGGACGAGGCGGCGGTGCTGTCGGCCACGGCGGCGGTGTTGCAGGATCTCGGCTTCGGCATCGACGAGGTCGCCGCCAATTCCGGGCTGGTGGTCGGCTCGAAGGACCGCGACGCGATCGAAAGCCAGGAAATGGCCGGGCAGATGTTCCTCGCCGCCCTGGTCGCCGCGGCGGGCGGCAAGGCCGATCCCCAGTTCGATCATCTCCAGAAGATCCGGGTGTCGATCGTCACCCGCCCCAGCGCCGATCACGCCGCCGTGCTGGTCCGCGTCACCTTCCAGCGGGTGGTGTGGAACAACAAGGGGCAGGTGTCGCGGGTCGAAACCATCGACGACCCGCTGATCCACCAGAAATTCTTCGACAAGCTGTCCCAGGCGGTATTCCTGGAGGCGCACCAATTATGACCCGGATCGCCGCCGCCGCCCTGCTGCTGCTGGGGATCGCCGCCCTGGCCGCCTGCCAGACCGATTCCCGCCAGCAGGTGCTGCTGACCGACCGCAGCCAGGTCGAACTGCGCGCGGTGCAGACCCGCGCCTTCGATACCGCCGACAAGGCGCTGACCCTGCGCAACGTCATCGCCACCCTCCAGGATCTCGGCTTCGTCATCGACAAGGTCGATGAAACCCTCGGCATGGTCAGCGCCACCAAGCTGTCCGGCTACGCCCTGCGGATGAGCGTCAGCATCCGCCCGCGCGGAGCCGGTCAGGTCGCGGTGCGCGCCAGCGCCCAGTACAACCTCGCCGCCGTGTCCGATCCCGCCCCCTACCAGCAATTCTTCGCCGCGCTCGAAAAGGCGATGTTCCTCACCGCCAACCAAATCGATTGAGCTGGCGGACGCGGGCGGGCGTTACCCCTCAACCAAAGTCCGGACCGCTGCCTCGAACATCGCCGGGGTCAAGCGCCCGGTGTTGGTGTTGTAGCGGGAGCAGTGATAGGAATCGACCAGCACCCGCCCGTCCGGCAAGGCGTGTTGCGCCCCGTGGGCGAATTTGAACAGCGCTTTCCGCAGTCCGAGCCCGGCGAGGATCTGGTCGTGGGCGTGGTGGCCGAGCGCCAGCAGGCCGCGCAGGTTGGGCATCGCCGCGATCTCGGCGGCGAGGAACGGGCGGCAGGCTGTCAATTCGGCCGGCAGCGGCTTGTTGGCCGGCGGCACGCAGCGGGCGGCGTTGCTGACCCGGCAATCGACCAGGGTGAAGCCGTCGTCGGGCCGGGCGTCGTAGCGGCCCTGGGCGAGGCCGAAGGCGGCCAGGGTGGGGTAGAGCAGGGTGCCGGCATGGTCGCCGGTGAAGGGGCGGCCGCTGCGGTTGGCGCCCTTCAGGCCGGGGGCCAGCCCGACCACCAGGAAGCGCGCCGCCAGCGGGCCGAACGACGGCACCGGCGCGTTGTGCCAGTCGGGATGCTCGCGGCGGTTGGCGGCGAGGAATGCCGCCAGCCGGGGACAGAGCGGGCAGTCGCGGCCCGGCGCGGCCGGTTCACTCGTCATCGAAATCGGGGCGGTCACGCTCGTCGACCCGGGGAATCTGCATCGCGCGGGCGATCTGCGGGCGCAGGGATTCCAGTTCGACGAACACGTCGGCCTGACGGCGCAGTTCGTCGGCGACCATCGGCGGCTGCGAGCGGATGGTGCTGACCACCGTCACCCGCACCCCCTTGCGCTGGATTGCCTCGACCAGCCGGCGGAAATCGCCGTCGCCGGAGAACAGCACGACATGGTCGAGATGGGGGGCCATCTCCATCACGTCGATCGCCAGCTCGATGTCCATGTTGCCCTTGATCTTGCGCCGACCGGTCGGATCGACGAATTCCTTGACCGGCTTGGTCACCATGGTAAACCCGTTATAGTCAAGCCAGTCT
>JBDLVO010000148.1:0-3774 GCA_039804805.1 Pseudomonadota bacterium | reverse complement strand
CCTCGTCATGCAGGGTCAGCGCCAGCAGCCGGTCGTTGATCTTGGCGGTGATGTCGGAACCGTTGGCGGCGATGGAAAAGATGGGGCGCATGGCGGCTCACTCCCACAGGCTGACGGTGGTGGTGGCGGTCTCGCTTTCGGTCAGTTCGGGCAGGGTGATCAGCAGTCCGCCCGGCAGCACCGGGCCATAGGCCGCCAGCCCGATCGCGCGGTTGGCCTCCAGCACCGCCTCGACCGCGCCCGATTGCCGGCCGTAATAGCGCCAGCAGATCCGGTCGAGCATGTCGTTCTCGCTGGTGCGGTATTGCGTCGCGGCCACCATCATTCATCCTCGCCATAAGCGGCCAGCGACAGATCGAAGCCGATCTTGAGCGGCACCCCGCGCACGAAGAAGCGGGTCTGGTTTTCGGTGATCGACTTGATCACGAACTTGCCCCACACCCAGCCGCGCCCATCGACCAGCAACAGCGGCTGGCCACCACCGGCGAGGCTCCGCATCCGCTCGATCTGGCCCAGGCCGCCGCGATAATGGGGATAGATCGTCCCTTCCAGGCCGATCTCGGTGGCGCCGGGACCGAGATATTGCTGGGCCGGGGCGCGGCCGAGCCGGGCCATCTCGACCCAGCGCCAAGTATCGCTCCGCCGCAGGGATTCGTAGGCGGCGGTGTCGAGGCTGAAACGAAACTCGCCGAGCGCCATCATCACGTCAGTCATGCAGTGCCGCCCTCCGCTTGTCCTCGATCAGCTTGAACACCTGTTCGGCCAGGGCGCGGGCGTCCATCCCGGCCGGCGGATTGATGGTGATGGTGGTGGGACCGATCGTCACCGGCCCGGCCGGCGCCGGGGTCGCCGCGGCCAAAGTCGGATCCGGGGCCGGGGCGCCGGCGGGCTTGTCCGGCGGCTTATCCTTGTCGCGGGCCAGATATTCGCCCAGTTTCTCGCCGCCCAACCCGCCGAGCAGGCCGCCGACGATGGCGCCGAGGGCGGTGCCGACCACCGGCACCACCGAACCGATCGCCGCCCCGGCCAGGGCGCCGGCCGCGCCCCCGGCGAACGAGCCGACCGCGCCGCCTTTCTCTTCCCGAGTCGCCTTGTCATCGAGCAGAGTGTCGGCCGCCATCACCCCGCCGACCACCAGCCCGGCTCCGCCCAGCGCCTTGCCGCCGGTCCGCAGCAAGCCCCCCATCCGGCCCAACCGGCCGCCGCGCCCCCCCGGACGCGGGCGGCCGTCCCCACCCCCACCGAGATCGCCCAATCCGGCGCCGGCCGCCGCGCCGGCCTGACCGACCCGCAGCAGGTCGCGGGTCAGACCGCCGAGGCCGCCGCGAAACGCCAGACTGGCGAGGCGGGCGGTGAGGATTGCGGCTTTCAGGGTAACGAAGCCGCCGACCACCAGAGTCAGGCCGGCGGTGGCGATCGGCGCAGCATCGGCCAAATTGGCGACCGCGTCCACGCCGTGGGCGACGGCATCGACCACCGGCACCAGATGCGGAATCAGCGCCTTGCCGATGCTGCCCATCAGATTGTCCCAGGCCAGTCCCAGGCGCTTGGTGGATTCGTTGTAGGTTTTCGAGATCGCCGCGAAATCCTTGCCGATGGTGCCGTCGGCGGCGGCGGCCTTCTGCTTGATCCGCAGATAGTCCTGGTAGTTCGCCAGCATCGGTATGACGAAATCCTGGACTTGCTTGTCGCCGAACAATTCGCCCAGCTTGAACCGCGCGGAGATCTTTTCGGCCGCCCCCTCGACCATCTTGCCGTTGGTATCGAAGGCGTCGGCCATCGCCTGGTTGAGGTCGGCCCCGCTGGCCTTGGCGATCTGCTGCATCGCCACCTCGACCGGGTTCTGGCCGGCGGCGACGCCGTCGGCCAGTTCCTGGGCGATGTCGATCCCGAACTTCTCGAAATTCTTCTTGGCGTCGGAGGCGGTAATCTTCTGCAGGAAGTTGGCGAGGTTGTTGGCGGCGGTGCTGGGATCGCTGGCGCCCTTCATCGCCACCTGCAACATCGCGCTCAACGACGTCACCGCTTCGGTTCCGGTCAAGCCCAGGCTGGCGGCGGCGTTGGTCAGTTGCGGGAACTGCTGGGCCATATTCTTGAGCTCGAAACCTCCCTCCTTGCCGGCCTGGGCCATCATGTCAAGCGCCAGCCCCAGCTTATCGACCGGGACATGCAGATTGCTGATGACGTTGAACGACAGGTCGGACATGTCCGCCATGTCGGCCCCGGTGGCGGTGGCGGCGCGACCGATATCCTTGATCGCCGCCGCCGCTGTCTTGGCGTCCATCCCCTTGCCGACCAACACATCCATGCCGCTCAACAGGTCGCCGGCCGATTGGCCAACCTCGGTGGACATGCCCCGCAATTGCTGGCGCAGTTCCTCCAGTTCCCCGGCGTTCATCCCGGCGGTGTTACCGAAGCGGACCAGTTGGTGCTCGAAATCGCCCGCCACCCGAAGCGGTTGGCGTAGCGCCATGTAGGCGGCACCGATTTTCAGCGCCTCGCCCTTGAGCTGGCCGCCGATTTCGCGCCGCTGCTCCGCCCGCGCCATCGCCTCGCCCAGCCGGTTGGCCGAGCGGGCGGCCTGATCGAGCCGGGCCTGGGCGGCGGCGGTGTCGGCGGCCAGCTTGCGCTCGGCGTCGCCGAGGCGGCGGGTGTCGATCCCGGCGCCGTTCAGTTCGGTGCGCAGGCCGGCGAGGCGACGTTTCTGCTCCGCCTCGGCCGCCGCCGCTGCGACCACCGCCCGCCGTGCCGCCTCCAACGCCCGTTCCTGCGCCCGGGTCGGCGCCTCGCCGGCGGCGATCTCGCGGGCCAGCCCCCGAACTCTCTCCTGCGCCTCGCGATGCGCCCGCCCGGCCTCCAGCACCGCCCGGCCCAGGGCGCGATAGTTGACGATCTGCTGGGCGCTGGTGTCGAGCCGGGCGGTTTCCTTCAGCGCCTCGGCCTTGCGCTTTTCGGCGGCCTCAACTTCCTTGCCGAGCCGGCCGACCTGCGCGATAGTTGAACCGACCGCCGCGCGCACACCCGCGCCGACGGTGGCACCGATCACCAGGGACAGGGCGAGGGAGTTTTCCATGGATCAGTGGCTTCCCCGGATTTTGGCGATCGGTTATCTCGCCCTGTGGTTCTTCGGACTGTGGATCGGCGGCTTTGCCTCACCGCTCGCCCCTGGAGGCTTCCTGACGCTGGGGTTCGGGACGATCATCTTCGGCTCCCTGACCATCGTCATTCCCGTCGGTATCCTTTGGATCCTCAAGATGTTCGACGTGATCGCCACGCTGCCCTGGGCTCTCGACCGCAAGCTCAACGGCGACGACCGGCGCTGATCTCGGCGGCGAGATCGTCGGCCGCCGCCAGCCATCCATCGAACTCCACCAGATCGAGATCGAGAATTACGTCGAGGTCGAGCCCGGCTTGGGCGAGGCGGAGGCAGCGTTTGCGGATTTCGTGGACGCCGCGCCGGCTGATCGCGCCGGCGCCTTGCGAAAATCCGCGAAGGCGTCCTGCAACTTGTCGTAATCGGCCAGATCGAGTTCGGCGATCACCTCCGGCGCCTGTCCGGTCAGCAGGGCGAACAGCCGCACCTCGATGTCGGCGTCGGTGCCGCCGCCCCGTTTCGAGTCCAGTTCGTCGCGTACCTTCGGCCGGCGCATCTCCAGCCGGGCGACGGCGGGGTGTGGCGGCAGCTCCACCGGGAAATCGAGCGGAATGGTCTGTTTGATCTTCATGGCGGGGGCCTCGTGAGGGAAGCGGGGGATCAGGACAGGCCGAGCGCCG
>JBDLVO010000147.1:0-8029 GCA_039804805.1 Pseudomonadota bacterium | reverse complement strand
CCGACGACGCGCTGGCGCTGGCGCGCTGCATCTACCGTTCGTGGGGCTACACCTACGCCGAATTCGTCTATTTCCCCGACCGCATCCGTGAAATGCTGGCAAGCGGGCTGATGATCTCCTGCGTCGCCGAGGCCGAGGGGGGAGAAATCGTCGGCCATGTCGCCCTGCTGCGCGACGACACCGCGGCGCGGGTGGCCGAGTCCGGCATCGCCGTGGTCGATCCGCGCTATCGCGGCCACAATCTGTTCAAGACGATGAAGCAGACCCTGGTCGAGGCGGCGCAAGCGCGCGGCCTGTACGGGATCTACAGCGAGGCGATGACGCTGCACCCCTTCACCCAGAAGGGCAACCATGCGCTCGGCGCGCAGGAAACCGGTTTCCTGCTCGGCTTCCTGCCGCGCGACGTCGATCCGCGCCGGATCGAGACCTGTCCCCAGGGCGACCGCGCGGCGGTGGCGCTGTACTACCTGCGGACCAATCCCGAACCGGCCCGCGTGATCCACGCCCCGCCGCATCACCGCCGGGTGATCGAGGATCTCTGCCGCCGGCTCGGGCTCGACCGGACCTTCGCCGAGGGTGGGCCGACGGCGGAGGAAGGCGGCGAGACCCGGCTGGGGGTGCGGGTGCGACCGGAACTGGGGATGGCCGTCCTCACCGTCGAGGCGTTCGGCCCCGATCTGGTCGCCCAGGTCCGCCACCAGGTGATCGATCTGTGCCGCAAGCGGATCGACGTGATCTATCTCGACCTGCCATTGCAGGATCCGGCCACCGCCGCCGGCTGTGCCGGGCTGGAGGCGCTCGGCCTGTTCTTCGGCGGGGTGATCCCGGAACTGAACCGGGGCGACGTGCTGCGGCTGCACTATCTCAACAATCTCGCGCTCGATGTCGCGGCGATCATCACCGTGTCGCCGGCCGGGCGCGCCCTGCTCGACCACGTCGTCGCCGAACGGGAGCGTCTGACCGCCGTGCCGGCCTGACCGGCCATCGGACCTGCCTGCCATCGGACCTGACCGACAGGGCGGGCTTGACGACCACCGCCGGCGGCGCGGACACTGCCTCGGCACCGGCCGACGCCGCGCCGGCAGCAAAAGAGGATGCGAGGCCAGATGAGTTTCACCGAGACCAGCCATGACGGCATGAGTTTGATCGCCGTCGCCGGACGGATCGACAGCGCCACCGCCCCGGCCTGCGAGGAATATCTGCTGGCCCGGGTCGGCGACGGCCGGCCGGCGCTGGTGATCGACCTCGGCGGGGTCGATTACATCAGCAGCGCCGGGCTGCGGGTGCTGGTGCTGGCGGCCAAGCGGGCGATGGCGCTGGGGATCGGTTTCGCGATCTGCCAGGTGCAGGACACCGTGGCCGAGGTGCTGGAGATCAGCGGGCTCGGCCCGATTCTCGGCGTCCACCCCGACCCCGCCGCGGCGGTGGCGGCCGTCCGGGGCTAGCGGATGGAGGGCGCCCGCCTCGATCTGGTGCTGGACAACCGGGCCGACGAGGTGACGCGCCTGCTGGCGGCGTTCGAGGATTTCGCCGCCGGAAACGGCCTGCCGCACAAGGTGACGATGCAGGTGATGCTGGCGCTGGAGGAACTGACGGTCAACATCGTCCGCTACGCCTTCCCCGAGGGAGGGGTCCACCGCATCGCGATCGGGCTGGAATTGGGCGCGGACCGGTTGGTCTGCGACCTCCGCGACAACGGCATCGCCTTCGACCCGTTCGCGCAGGCTCCGGCGCCCGACCTGACCGGCCCCACCGCCGAACGGCGGGTCGGCGGGCTGGGGGTCCACCTCGTCCGCCGGATGATGGACGAGGTCGCCTATCGCCGCGACGGCGATATCAACCACACCCGCGCGGTCAAGCGCTGGTAACGGCCAGGGAAGGCGCAAGGCGGGGATGGGCGACCAGGACGGCAAGCGGGGGCGGTGTCTGTGCCTCCAGCCGATCGATCCGGCGGCGGTGGCGCGGATGGAGGCGGGCGGGCTCGCGGTGATCACCGGCCCGGCCGAGGCGGTGGCGCCCGAGGGCGTGGTGGCCCTGGTCAGCCGCAACGCCCCGGTCACCGCCGCCTTGCTCGACCGGCTGGGCGATCTGCGGGTGGTGGCCAAACACGGCGCCGGGCTCGACGCGATCGACCTCGCCGCCGCCAGCGCGCGCGGAATCTGCGTGGTTTCGACTCCCGGCGCCAACGCCTTGTCGGTGGCGGAGCACGCCCTGGCGCTGATGCTGGCGGTGGCCAAGCGGATCGTCCCCGCCGACCGCGCGGTACGGGCGGGCGATTTCGGCTACAAGTTCCGCGCCGACTTCACCGAACTGGCCGGCAAACGGCTCGGCATCGTCGGGTTGGGGGCCAGCGGCCGCCATCTCGCCCGCATCGCCGGGCTGGGGCTGGGGATGCGGATCCTCGCCAGTTCGCCCTCGGCGCCCGACGCGGTGTTCGCCGCCTGCGGCGCCGAGCGGCGCGCCCTGCCCGACCTGCTGGCCGAAGCCGACGTGATCTCGCTCCATTTGCCCGGCCGGCCCGACACCCATCATCTGATCGGCGCGGCCGAACTGGCCCGGATCAAACCGGGGGCGATCCTGATCAACACCGCGCGCGGCGCGGTACTCGACGAGGCGGCATTGCTGGCGGCCTTGCGCGACGGGCGGCTGGGCGGGGCCGGGCTCGACGTGTTCGCGACCGAGCCGCTGCCGGCCGGCCATCCGCTGGCCGGGTTCGACAGCGTGGTGCTGAGCCCGCACGTCGCGGGCTCGACCGCCGCCGCGCTGGAGCGGATGGGACAGGCGGTGGCGGAGCAGATTCTCGACCTGCTCGGGGGACGGCGCCCGGCCCATCTCGCCAATCCGGCGGTGTGGGCGGCGCGGCAAGGAGAACACGCATGACGATCCGATATCTGGAGGCGGCGTTCCGCCGGCTCGACGCCGAGACACTGGCGGCGTGGCGGGAGATCCCGACGGCGGTGGCCTCGGACTGCCTCAACCGCAACATGGCGATGGCCGGGGCGATCCAGGCGCTGAAACCGGGCTGGCGATTGTGCGGGCAGGCCCGCACCGTGCTGCCGGCCCCGGGCGACAATGCCTGCGTCCACTGGCTGTGCAGCACCGCCAATCCGGGCGAGGTGGTGGTGGTGGCGGCCGGCGGGCTGGAGGACGTGGCGATGCTGGGCGAGATGGTCACCCGCCAGTCGCAACTGCGCAACCTGGGCGGGATCGTGGTCGATGGCGCGGTGCGCGACAGCGCGGCGGTGGTGGCGCTGGACCTGCCGGTGTTCTGCCGGGGCCGGACCGCGCGCGGCCCGCACAAGAATTTCGGCGGCTACATCGACGCCCCGGCGGCGGTCGGCGGGGTGGCGGTCCAGCCCGGCGACCTGATCCTGGGCGACGAGGACGGGGTGGTGGTGGTGCCGCTGGCCTGGACCGAGGCGGTGCTGGCGGCCGCCCGCCACCATCTGACCAAGGAGGAACGCTGGGTGGCGGCGCTGGAGCGCGGCGAACGGCTGGTCGAGTTGTTCGAGGTCGGCCCGGCGGAACGGAGCTAACGCGGGTGCGCTCGGTCCGCCTGCCGCTGGTGGCCGCCGTCCTGCTGGTGCTGCTCGGCAGCCTCGGCATCGGCGCGGTGGCCAACAGTCTGTTTTTCCATCGCTTCCTGGTCAATGCCAGCGATTCCCGCCTGCTGGCGGCGGCGATCGACGTGCGCGACGTGTTCGCCCGCGCCGCCAGCCTTGGCCTGCCGCTGGCCCAGTTCCAGGGTGGCGAGCAGGTGCTGGCCGAAACCCGCCGCGCCGACCCGGCGCTGCGGCGGATCGTCGCCTTCGAAAGCGCGGGCGACCATTTCCACACCCTGGCCCTGGCCGGGGCGGCGGCGGGCGAGGATCTGCCGGCGGGCTGGGCGCGGGCGATCCACCGCGCCCCCGCCGCCAGCCATTGGCAGATCGACGATCCCGACGGCTTCGGGGTGCTGGTGCCGATCCGCTCCGGCTTCGGGGCGACGATCGGGCTGATCGCCCTGGTGCAGTCGCGCGCGGTGCTGGAACAGCCCCAGGACACGTTCGATTCCTTCCTGCTGCGTCAGGCCGGAGCGGTGGCGCTGCCGACGATGCTGGCGCTGGCGCTGCTGGTCGGCTGGCTGCTGCGGCCGCTGGCGGCGCGGCTGCCGCTGTGGCGGGCCCATCTCGACGCCCTGCTGGCCGGACGGACGGAACCGCCGCCGCCACCGCGGACGGGCGACCTGCTCGACGGGCTGCTGCGGCCGGCGCTGGCCCGGCTCGACGGCACCGCCGCCCCGGCCGAGCCGCCAGCCGAGCCCCTGGCCGATGCCGGCCCGGCGCTGCGCCGGCTGAAGGCACGGGTGGTGGCGCTGACGGTGGCGGCGATCGTGATCGCGGCGACCGCCTCGGGCCTCGCCATCGCCCGCCATCAGGATGAGGTGCTGGGCGAGGCGCTGCTGGCCAAGCCGCTGACCGTCACCGCCCTGCTGGCCCGCGACGTGGCCCATGCCCTCGACCTCGGCATCCCGCCCGACTCGCTGCGCGGGGTCGACCGGCTGTTCGCCGACGCCCGCGCCGCCCATCCCGAGATCGCCTTCCTGCGCCTGACCGGCGCCGACGGACGGATCCTGGCCGAGGACGGGGCGGTGCCGGCCGACCTCGCCGCGCTCGCCCCGCCGCCCCCGGTGGGCGACGACGACCCGCACCCGCTGCGGCGGGGCGGCTTCGACCTGCTGACGGTGGCGGTCGAAAGCGAAGGCGGGGGCGGGGGCGACGCCGCGCCGCGCCATGGCGCCATCACCCTGGGCGTCGCCCAGGATTACGCCGGCCGGCTGATCAAGGACCGGCTGATCGACATCGGCACGGTCGGGCTGGTGGCGGTGTTCGTCAGCCTGGAGATCCTGCTGCTGCTGCTCGACCAGGTGCTGACCGGGCCGCTGCTGACCTTGCAGGACTGGTCGGCGGCGGTGCTGCGGGGCGAACGGCCCTACCGCGCCGCGACCGGGGCCGGGTTCGGGCTGGCCGGGCTGGTGCGCCGCGCCCAGGCCTGGGGCGAGCGCCGCCAGGACACCCCGCCGCCCGAGGAACGCCGCGCCGGCCGACCGCCCTGGCCGGTGGCGCTGCGCTCGGTGCGGATCTGCCTGTTCCTGTTCGTGCTGTCCGACGCGCTGCCACTGTCGGTGCTGCCGCTCTATGCCGCCGAACTGTACCAGCCGATGGCCGGGCTCAGCCGCGAGATGCTGCTGGCGGCGCCGGTGATGGTGTACTGGCTGGCCTCGGCGCTGATCCACCTGCCCTGTTCGACCTGGCTCGACCGGCTGTCCTACCGCGTCACCTTCGCCCTCGGCGCGGCGCTGGCGGCGTTGGGCGGCCTGGGCGCGGCCTGGGCGCCCGATCTGCCCAGCCTGCTGGCGGCGCGGGCGCTGGGCGGGGCCGGGCTCGGCATCATCTTCACCGTCGCCCAGGCGGCGACCACCAATCTGGCCCCGGCCCGGCACCGCGCCTACGCGATGGCCGGCTTTTCCAGCGTGTTCTTCCTCGCCACCTTCTGCGGCACCGCGCTGGGCGGGCTGATCGCCGACGAGATCGGGCTGCGGGCGCTGTTCCTGGTGGTGGCGGGTCAGGCGGTGCTGGCCGGGCTGGCGGCGTGGCCCGGCTTCGGCCGCGCCCGCGAGCCGCGCCGCCCCGGCGCCGACGGGGGCGAGGCCCAGGCCGGCTGGCGCGACTATCTCGCCTTGGCCGGCAATGCCCGCTATGCCGGATTGCTGCTGCTGTCGGCGCTGCCCAACCGGATGTTCAACCTCGCCTTGGTGTTCTACCTCGCCCCGCTCTGCCTGTTCGATGCCGGGCTGTCGAAGGGCGAGATCGCCCGGGTGGTGTCGGTCTACGGGCTGGTGATGGCGCTGGTGGCGCCGATCGGGGCCCGGCTGGCCGATCGCTTTTCCTGGCATGTCCGGCTGGTGATGGCCGGCTCGCTGATCTGCGGCGGGGCGGCGCTGATCGGGCTGCCGCTGCCGGCCAGCACCGCGATCGCCGCGGCGGTGGTGGGGATGGGGATCGGCCAGGCCCTCAGCATCCCGTCGCAGATGAGCGTGCTGCCGGTTCTCGCCACCCGGCAGGCCGAGATCCTCGGCCTGCCCCGGGTCTATGCCGTGTTCCGCATGGTCGAGCGGGTACCGGCCTTTTTCGGGTTGATCATCGCCGGCGGCCTCGCCGCCTGGCTGGGGTACGGCCCGACCGTGGCGGTGTGGGGCGCCGCGCTGGTGCTGTCGACCCTGGCCCTGATCGCCCTGTTCCACCTGACCGCCCCGCGCCGGAGATCCCGCCCATGCCCGCCCTGAGGCGCCGCACCCTGCTGCATTTCCTCGCCGCCGGCGCCGCCGCCGCGGCGTTGCCCGCCCCATTGCGCGCGGCCCCCCCACGTCACCGGGTGTTCGTGGTGCTGTGGCGCGGCCCGACCGACCTCGATCGCGGCATGCGCGACTATCTCGCCCGCGCCGGCCTGCCGGTCGAGTACATCCTGCGCGACGCGGGCCAGAGCCGCGACACCCTGGCGCGGATCGTCGCCGAGATCCGCGCCACCCGGCCCGATCTGGTCTATGTCGTCACCACCGAGGCCACCCTCGGCGTGCTCGGCACCGTCGACGACCCCGACGGCAGCGACAACGTGCCGCCCGACATCCCGGTGGTGTTCGCGGCGGTGGGCGACCCGCTGGCCGCCGGGCTGGTGCGGTCGCTGCCGCTATCGGGCCGCAACGCCACCGGGGTGATCCATCTCGCCCCGGTGCCGGTGCAGTACGAGGCGATGCTGTCGCTGTTCACCCCGAAGCGGATCGCGGTGCTCTACAACGAGGCGGAAAGCTACGGCCATGGCGCGGTGGCCCAGTTGCGGCCGCTCTGCGACAAAAGCGGGATCGAACTGGTGACCGAGACCCCGCTCGACGGCGAGGGCCGGCCGCAGGCGGCGCTGATCCGTCCGGCGCTGGCGCGGCTGGCGGCGCGCAAACCCGACGTGCTGTATCTGCCCTCGACCTCGTTCTTCATCCCGCAGGCCGGGGCGGTCACCGCCGCCGCGCTCGATCTCGGCCTGCCCACCTTCAGCGGCAACGAGCCGATGATCCGCCAGGGCAGCGCGCTGGCCGGGCTGGTCGCCTCGTTCCACGAGGTCGGCCAGTTCGCCGGCTACAAGATCGAGCGGATCCTGACCGGACAGGCCCGGGCCGAGGCGATCCCGGTCGAATCGCTGTCGCGCTTCTCGCTGTTGATCAACATGCGGGTGGCGCGGCGGCTCGCGGTCTATCCGCCGATCACCATGCTGCGCTATGCCGAGGTGATCGATGCGCCCTGAGCCCGCCCCGCCGCCGTGGCGGCTGATCCGGCCGCTCTGGGCCGGGCTGGTGGCGCTGGCCGCCGCCGCCGCGCTGCTGCTGGCGTGGGTGGCGGACAACGCCACCCACGACCGGCTCGACCAGTTGCGCGCCGCCCGCGCCCTGACCCTGGCCCAGACCCTGAAGGAGCCGCTGGAGGCGGCGATCTCGCTCGGCCTGCCGCTGGAGCAGTTGCCGCGCGCCCAGGACCTGCTCGAACGCGAGCAGGCCCGCTCCGGCACCCTGTCGATCGAGTTGTTCGACCCCGAGGGCCGGGTGGTGTTCGGCACCGACCGCAGCTTCCTCGGCGATCTGGTGGCGGAACGCTGGCTGGGGCTGGCCGCCGCCGCCGGCAACCGGCCATGGCAGGCCGAGGAGGGCGAATCCGGGGTGGTCGGCCTGCCGCTGCTGAACGGGTTCGGCGCCCCGGTCGGGCAACTCGCGGTGCGCTACGGCACCGCCGCCGCCGCGCCGCTGCTGCCGCCGCCATTGCTGGCGGCGGCCGGGCTGCTGCTGGCCGGCGCCGCCGGCTTGCTGGCGCTGACCCTGGCCCAGGCCCACCGTCCGCTCGGGCGGCGGCTGGCCCGGGCGCGGCGGGCGCTGGACGAAGGCCGCGCCGGGCCGGAGGACGACCCGCTCGCCGCCGCCGCCGCCGCCGCCGCGACCGCCGCCACCGCC
>JBDLVO010000146.1:0-4609 GCA_039804805.1 Pseudomonadota bacterium | reverse complement strand
GAACTGCCGCCGCCATGGAAAACCTCCAAGTGTTTGCCACAGTGACTCATATTTCCCTCTCCTTGGGAATCCATGACGTGAGTCCATATCATCGGGATTTGGTATAACCTGAGGCCGGCATGGGAGGAGACGACCTGGACCAGCCTGGCCTCCTATACGTCGACGATTCCTTATGAATATTCCTGCGTCAAGTGTGGCCTGACGCCGATTTACCGAAAGAAGGATGCCCCGGGCCAGTCGCGGAACGACGATGCCACGATCGATCATAAAGTGAACTGGAAGAAATACATCTACGATACCGCCAAGCCGGAGGATGACGGCCAGATTTCCAAAACCAGCGCCAAGGCGGCCTATAACGACCTCGCCAATCTTCAGATCATGTGCCGTAGCTGCAATGCCAAGAAGAACGGCCCGAAGAACGTCTTCGACTGATATTTGTGAATAAAAAGGGGGTCCGGGGCATCGCCCCGGCCGGGTGCGGGCGGGAGCCCGCCGGTCCGTCAGCGAGCGATCGCCGCGTCCTGGATCAGTAATTGGGGGGTGGTGTTGCCCTGCCAGTGATCGACCCGCAGGGTGCCGGCGAGGTGGACCGAGGCGCCGGCCGAGGCCAGCAGGGTCATCCCCATTTCGGAATCCGCCGCGCGGAAGGCGATCGCCTTGAGCCGGCGCCCGCCGCCGCCGGTCAGGTCGAGCCGGACATGGCCCGAGCCGACCACGCTGGCGCGGGCGATGCGAGCGCCGGTGACGGCGAACACCGGCTCGGGGTTGCCGGCGCCGAACGGCCCCAGCGCGGCCAGGGTCTCGATCAGGTCGACCGAGGCGGCGCCGGCGTCGAGCGCGCCGTCGAGGTCGAGCAGCGGGATCAACTCGCCGGTCTTCTGCGCCTCCAGCCGTTCGGCCAGGAACAGGCGCAGGTCCTCGACCCGGTCGGCAGCGACGGTGAAGCCGGCGGCCATGGCGTGGCCGCCGCCGGCCAGCAGCAGGCCGGCCTGCCGGGCGGCGATCACCGCCGCGCCGAGATCGAGCCCGATCACCGAGCGGCCCGAGCCCTTGCCGGTTTCGCCGTCGAGGGCGACGACGCAGGTCGGGCGGCCATAGCGTTCCTTGAGCCGGCCGGCGACGATGCCGATCACCCCCTGGTGCCAGCCCGCGCCGGCGGCCAGCAGCAGCGGCAGGCCGTCATCGCCCCGGCTCTCGACCTGCTCGATCGCCTCGGCCAGCACCGCCGCCTCGATCTCCTGGCGGTCGCGGTTGTAATCGTCGAGTTTGCGGGCGATCGCCGCCGCTTCCTCGGGATCGGCGGTGGTCATCAGCCGGGCGCCCAGCCCGGCCTCGCCGACCCGGCCGCCGGCATTGACCCGGGGGCCGAGCAGGAAGCCGAGATGGGTCGAATCCGGCCGTTCCTTGAGCCCGGCGACGTCGGCCAGCGCGGCGAGGCCGGGATTGCCCCGCTTCGCCATCACCTTCAGCCCCTGGGCGACCAGGGCGCGGTTGACCCCGACCAGCGGCACCACGTCGCACACCGTGCCGAGGGCGACCAGATCGAGCCAGCGCATCAGATCGGGCTCGCGCCGGTCCTGGAACCAGCCCGCCGCGCGCAGGACGCGGTTGAGTCCGACCGCCAGCAGGAAGGCCACCCCGACGGCGGCGAGGTGGCGATGCGGGCTGTTCTCGTCGAGCCGGTTGGGGTTGACCACCGCCAGCGCCGGCGGCAGATGGGCCTCGGCGGCGTGGTGATCGACCACGATCACCTCCTGGCCGGCGGCGGCGGCTTCCTCCAGCGCGGCAAAGGCGGTGGTGCCGCAATCGACGGTGACCACCAGCCTGGCGCCGGCGGCCTGGAGCCGGGCCAGCGCGGCGGCGTTGGGGCCGTAGCCCTCGGCGACGCGGTCGGGGATGTGGGTCAGCACCCGCGCCCCGGCCGCCTCGAGATAGAGGGTCAGCAGCGCGGTCGAGGTGGCGCCGTCGACGTCGTAATCGCCGAAAATGGCGACGGTCTCGCCGGCCTGGACCGCCTGGGCGAGGCGGGCGGCGGCGCAATCGAGGTCGCGCAGATGCGACGGGTCGGGCAGCGCCTGCTTGAGAGTCGGGTTGAGGTAGGATTCGGCGGCATCAAGGCCGATGCCCCGGCTGGCCAGCACCCTTCCGACCAGTTCGGGCAGGCCGAGCCGCTGCGACAGCGCCAGCGCCAGCCGTTCCTCGCCCGGGCGGGCCTGCCAGCGCCGGCCGGTGAGGGAACGCTCGATGCCGAGAAAGGCCCCCGCCGCCGGGACGCTCATAGCGCCAGCAGGCCCCGGGTCAGGTCGTGCTGGACGGTGAGGTAGCGGATGGTGCCGGACAGCGAGCGCATCACCAGCGAATGGCTGACGGCGTGGTTGCCGGGCAGCAGGCGGGCCCCCTTCAGCACATGGCCGTCGGTGATGCCGGTGGCGGCGAACATCACCTCGCCCTTGACCATGTCGTCGATGTCCCACTTGCGGGCCGGATCCTGGATCCCGGCGCGGGCGGCGGCGGCGCGGTCCTGGTCGGAACGCAGCACCAGCCGGCCCTGCATCTGCCCGCCCAGGCATTTCAGCCCGGCGGCGGCCAGCACGCCCTGGGCGGCGCCGCCCGAGCCCATGTAGACGTCGATCCCGGTGTCGGGCAGGCCGGTGGCCAGCGCTCCCGAGACGTCGCCGTCGTCGAACAGCATCACCCGCGCCCCGGCGCCCAGCACCCGGTCGATCAGGTCGAGGTGGCGCGGCCGGTCGAGGATGCTGACGGTGAGGTCGGCGACGCGGACGCCGCGCGCGGCGGCGATGCGGGCGAGGTTGTCCTCGGGGGTGGAATCGAGGTCGATCACCCCGGGGGGCAGGCCGGGGCCGACCACCAGCTTTTCCATGTAGGAATGCTGCGGCACCTTGAGGAACGAGCCCTCCTCGGTCATCGCCACCACCGACAACGCGTTGTTGGCGCCGCGCGCGCAGATCGAGCGGCCCTCCAGCGCGGTCAGCACGATGTCGATGGTCGGGCCGCGGCCGGTGCCGACCTTCTCGCCGGTATGCAGCGGCTGGGTCGGGTCGTCGCCCTCGCCATTGACGATCACGCCGCTCATCGCCACCCCGTTGAGGGCGGAACGCATCGCCTGACAGGCGGCCTCGTCGGCGGCCTTCTCGTCGCCGCGCCCGGTGCGGCGGGCGGCGGCAAGGGCGCTGGCTTCGGTGACGCGGACCACCTCGAGGGCGAGGTTGCGGTCCAGCACCGGGGCAATCTGGGTGTGGACGGACATGACGGACCTTTACGCAGGGACGGCGGCGGGAGGGATCAGAGCGGCTCGATCCGGATCAGGCGGGGCGGTTCGGCCACCGAGGCGATGCCGTTGATGCGGGCCACCGCCCGCAGCATCGCCGCCTCGTCGGTCTCGTGCACCGTCATCACCACCGGCACGGTCTGGTTGGGGGCGCGGCCGCGCTGGATCACCTGCTCCATCGACACCTTCTCGTCGCGCAGCGCGGCGGCGATGTCGGCGAACACACCCGGTTCGTCGCGCACCATCAGGCGGATGTACCAGGCGGCGCGGCCGATGCCGCGCGGCGCGGTCGGGCGCGGTTCCAGCCGGTCGACCGGCAGGCCGAAGGCCGGGCCGACCCGGCCACAGGCGAGATCGATCAGATCGGCCACCACCGCCGAGGCGGTGGGATGGGCGCCGGCGCCGCGGCCTTCCAGCACGGTGCGGCCGACGAAATCGCCCTCGGTCACCACCGCGTTGAACGGGCCGTCGACATGGGCGAGCGGGAAGCCGAGCGGCACCATCGCCGGATAGACCCGGCAATCGGTGGCCAGCTCGCCGTTGATCTCGCTGACGCCGGCGACGCCGAGCAGCTTGATGCGGTAGCCGAGTTCGGCGGCGTAGCGGATGTCGAGCGCGCTGACATGGCGGATGCCCTCGCAGGTGACGGCGTCGATCGACACCGGCATCGAGAAGGCGAGGCTGGCCAGGATCGCCAGCTTGTGGGCGGTGTCGATGCCGTCGATGTCGAAGGTCGGGTCGGCCTCGGCATAGCCGAGCGCCTGGGCCTCGGCCAGCACGTCGGCGAACTCGCGCCCGGTTTCCTGCATCGTGCTGAGGATGAAGTTGCAGGTGCCGTTGAGGATGCCCATCACCTTGGTGACGCGGTTGGCGGCGAGGCCCTCGCGCAGCGCCTTGATCACCGGGATGCCGCCGCCGACCGAGGCCTCGAAGCCGATATTGGCGCCGGTCAGCTCGGCCAGCCGGGCCAACTCGACGCCGTGATGGGCGATCATCGCCTTGTTGGCGGTGACGACGTGCTTGCCGCGCTCCAGCGCGGTGCGGACCACGTCGAGGGCGATGCCGTTGGCGCCGCCGATCAGCTCGACCAGCACGTCATACTCGGCCTCGCGGGTCATCTCGCGGGCGTCGGTGTAGAACGGCACGCCGTCGAGCGGCAGGCCGGCCGGGCGTTCCAGCGCGGCGGCGGCGACCAGCTCGAGCCGGCGGCCGGTGCGGGCCGCCAGCAGGTCGGCATGGCCGGCCAGCAATTCGACGGTGCCGCCGCCGACCGTGCCGAGGCCGGCGATCGCGATCTTGAGGGGAGAGGAGCTCATCGGC